>CAZDHN010000100.1:0-13076 GCA_964505115.1 uncultured Planctomycetaceae bacterium | reverse complement strand
TCCAGCGCGTCTGCCATTCCGCCACTCCGGCAAGGCCGATAGACGAGTATTCTAGGACACTAACCGTTTTGTGACAAGCTGGGGATGCTCGCAAATTGCCACCTGGCCCACCCGATGGCGGGGTTAGTGGCTTGGTCGTCGCCGTTGGGCCGGCCCTGGAACAACGGGTTTCGTACCGTTAAACTTGAATATCTACTCGAATACGCTGGTGCGTTCCGACGATTCGGTTCGCGCTTCACGCTATTCGACAAAACGGGACGCAGGAACGGGTTTGTGGAACCTTGATGGTTCGGCGACACTGCGGTAGCTGAATTCGCAAGAATTCAGATGGATTTCCGCTCACGGGCTGAATTCTTGCGAATCCAGCTACAAACGTGTTCCTGCGCCCGACAAAACGGAACAGAAGGAGATGCGATGAGATTGCCCGAGGGATCGGACTGCGCCGTTCGATTGCTGTTTTTATTGTGTTTGACAGCCATGATTGTGTCGGTCGGTTGCGGTGGGCCGGCGGCGGAAGACGCGCTGAAGGCCGTCGAGCGGGGCGACAAGTACGCGGTCGAAGGGAAGCACAAGAAGGCCATCGCGGCATACTCGAAGGCATTGAAGAGCGATCCGAAGTGCCGGAAGGCTTACATCTGCCGAGCCATGTCGTACAACGAGACGGGAGCGGCCAAGAAAGCGCTGAAGGATTTCACCAGGGCAATCGAGCTTGATTCGAGCGACTCCTATCCATACGAGCAACGCGCTCACATCTACCGTACCGTGTTACACGACAAGGCCAAGGCGGCCGCCGACGACGAGAAGGCCGAAGCCATCCGACAAAAGCGATGGACCGACCTGCAGAAGTTGAAGAAGAAGCGGTAAGATTTCGTAGCCGGATTCGCAAGAATTCGGTTCTTTGTGTCGCGGCTGAATTCTTGCGAATCCAGCTACCAGAACCGACAACTCACGCTTTATTGGGAGGACATCTAGATGAGACGTTGCACCATTCTGTTTCTGGCGTTGGTTTTGACTTCGGGGCAATTGGCCGTGGCGGCCGGGAAGCGGCCGAATATCATCTACATTATGAGCGACGACCACGCGGCCCAGGCGATGAGTTGCTACGGCAGCGTGGTCAACAAGACCCCCAACCTCGACCGGCTGGCCGCCGAGGGCATGCGGTTCAATAATTGCTTCTGCACGAATTCGATCTGCGGCCCCTGCCGCGCGGTCGTGAACACGGGCAAGTACAGCCATCTGAACGGATTCATTCGCAACGGCAACACCTTCAACGGCGAGCAGCAGACCGTATCGAAGCTGATGCGGACAGCCGGCTACCAGACGGCCGTGGTGGGCAAGTGGCATCTGAAAAGCGAGCCGACCGGTTTCGATTTCTGGCATATTCTGATCGGCCAGGGCCCCTACTACAACCCGCCCATGAAAACGCCCGAGGGTGTCGTCAAGCATACAGGCTACACGACCGACATAATCACCGACGTGGCGCTCGATTATTTGAAGAACGTTCGCGACAAGTCGAAGCCGTTCATGCTGATGTATCAGCACAAGGCGCCGCACCGTCATTGGATGCCCGGCCCCAAGCATCTGAACAAGTACGACGACGTGACCATGCCGGAGCCCAAAACCCTCTTCGACGACTACAGCGGCCGGGGCACCGCGGCACACGAGCAGGAAATGACCGTCGCCGAGCACCTCAACCCGAACGACTTGAAGCTGGTGCCGCAACGAGGCCTGACCGAAGAGCAGGAGCGGGCCTGGAACAAGGCGTACGCGGCCAAGAACAAGGCCTTCGAGGAAGCCAATCTGACGGGCAAGGATCTGGTGCGATGGAAATATCAGCGCTACTTGAAGGACTACTGCCGCACGATCGCCTCGGTCGACGACAACGTGGGCCGGCTGCTGGATTATCTTGACGAGTCGGGGCTGGCCGAGAATACGGTGGTCATCTACACGTCCGACCAGGGGTTCTACCTGGGCGAGCACGGCTGGTTCGACAAGCGATTCATGTATGAGGAATCGCTTCGCAGCCCGTTGCTGATCCGCTGGCCGGGTCACGTTCGGCCGGGCGCCGTCAGCAACGAGATCGTCTTGAACCTCGACTTCGCCGAGACCTTTTTAGACGTGGCCGGTCAGCCGGCGCCCGACGACATGCAGGGCCGCAGCCTCCGCGGCATCCTGGAAGGCAACAGGCCGGACGATTGGCGCGAGTCGATGTACTACCGCTACTACGAATACCCGGGCGCCCACATGGTGCATAAGCACTACGGCGTTCGCACCGGGCGTTACAAGCTGATCTACTTCCACGAACTGGACGAGTGGGAGTTGTACGACATGGACAAAGACCCCGCCGAAATGAAGAGCGTCCATGCCGATCCGGCCTACGCCGGCGTGGTCAAGGAATTGAAGGCCGAACTGAAACGTCTCCGCGAGCGGTACAAGGACGACGATACGGTGGCGGGCCAGGTCATCCCAAAGCCGCGCAACCTGAAGAAGAAGTTGGCCCTGCGGTACGACTTCGGCAAGATGAAGAAGAACCGCGTCGAGGACCTGTCGGGAAACAAGCATCACGGCACGCTGGTCGGCGAATACGAAGAGTCGCCACACTGGAACGGCCTGCTGGAAGACGTCCGCTTGTATTGGGGGAACCTTACGAACGCGGATATACTGGAATGGGTCGGAGAGTAGATCAGCGAGTAGGTTATGCTTTAGCATAACATTTTGTGATAATCCGTTATGCTGAAGCATAACCTACGTTTGCGGCATCGCGGGCATTGCAGGACATCCACCGGAGATTACGTCATGAAGATTAAACGTCGTGAGTTTCTCGAAGCGGCCGTTGCCGGGACGGCCGGCGCGATGGCGGCGCCGCGCGTCGCTCGGGCGGCTCCGGCCGATCTCGATCCGACGGCGCTGGTATCGTTGGGTAAACAATGCAAGCTAAGCGTCTCGCGCTTCGGCTTGGGGACCGGATACAAGGCCTGGATGCGCAAGTCGCCCCAACTCGACCTGGGCGATAAGAAATTCGAAGAGTTGTTCCAGGTCTGCTACGACCAGGGCGCGCGGCTGTTCGACATGGCCGACCTGTACGGCGTCCACGCGCACGCCGCCCGGGCGTTGGCCGGCAAACCGCGCGACAGCTACACGCTGGTGAGCAAGTACTGGTGGCGCGAGAAGGGCCTGCCCGAGCCCGAGCGGCCCGACGCCGACGTGGCCGTCAAGCGCTACCTCAAGGAACTCAAAACCGACTACATCGATCTGGTGCAGATGCACTGCATGATGGAGCCCGACTGGCCGAAGAAGATGCGCAAGCAGATGGATATCCTCGCCGACCTGAAACGGAAGGGGCTGATCCGGGCGCACGGCGTCTCCTGCCATTCGGTTGAAGCCCTGGAGGCGGCCGCCGCGGAGCCCTGGGTCGATGTGGTCCACGCCCGAATCAACCCCTTCGGAAAACGCATGGACGGTCCGCCCGACAAGGTCGTGCCCGCCATCAAAAAGATTCACGCCGCCGGCAAGGGCGTGATCGCCATTAAGGTCATCGGCTGCGGCACCTACCGCGGCGATCCGGAAAAGGTGCGGGAGGCGATCCGATTTGTGGCCGGGCTGGAGTGCGTCGACGCGATGGTGATCGGCTTCATGTCGCCGGCCGAGGTATCCAACTTCAACGCCCGACTGAAAAAGGCACTGGCCGATAACGCCCGCGCATAACCCCCACATGACCAAACCCCTTTTCAGTCCGTCCGGATTTCGTGACCTGGTGAGTGGTCGGCGGCGGGGGCTTGGGGCGACGTTGTGGCGGGCCGGGCTGAGGGCGGTGGAAGTGCCCTACACACTGGTCGTCGGCTGGCGGAACCGGCGCTACGATTCTCGCCCCGGACTGGTCCACGACGTATCGGTTCCGGTCGTCAGCGTGGGCAACCTCACGCTGGGCGGCACGGGCAAGACGCCCATGGTCCGCTGGATTGCCCAATGGTTTTGCGGCCATCAGGTTCGCGTGGCAATAATCAGCCGCGGTTACGGGGCCCAGGCCGGCGAGCAAAACGACGAAGCACTCGAACTGGAACAGACGCTGCCGGACGTTCCGCATTTGGAAAACCCCGATCGAGTCGAGGCGGCCCGGGCGGCGGTCGAGGAGTTCGAGTCGCAACTGATCGTGCTCGACGACGCCTTCCAGCATCGCCGTATCGACCGTCAACTTGACGTCGTGCTGCTCGACGCCCTGGAGCCCTTTGGATTCGGGCATGTGTTTCCGCGCGGAACGCTCCGCGAACCGGTTGCCGGGCTGCGCCGCGCGGATGTTGTAGTCCTCACCCGGGCCGACATGCTCGAAGCGGGCCGGCGCGACGAACTCCGCCGCCAGGTCGCGTGCTACGCACCGAAGGCGGTTTGGGCCGAGGTCACGCACGCGCCAAAGTCGCTACTGGCCGCCGACGGCCGTCAGGAGCCGCTCGACGAGTTTCGCGGCAAGCGAGTGGCCGCTTTCTGCGGGATAGGCAACCCGGCCGGCTTCCAGCATACGCTCCGCACGTGCGGTTACGAACTGGTTGCCTTTCGCGAATTCGCCGACCATCATGGCTATCAGCGTCAAGACGTCGAGTCGCTTGACGCCTGGGCCGACGGCCTCGACGTGGCGGCCGTGCTCACGACGCACAAGGATCTGGTCAAGCTGGGCGTCGACCGGCTCGGCCGTCATCCGCTCCGCGCGGTAGCCATCGGCCTCGATTTCGTGGCCGGCCAGGCGGAAATGGAAGCAGCGCTCGAATTGCTGCTGCCGGGCGACGACGGGGTGTCGTAACAACCTCAGTGGCCACCCGTTGCTCGCTGCAACCCAACCGCCAGCTTCCGCTGGCGGCTAATTGTCCGACTTCCGACCTGGGAAGGTTTGCTTGGGGGAGTGGCACCCTGTAGAATCATCCGTGTAGAATCCACGTCTATTGGCAGCCATACTCCATACGGGAGGTTTTGAACCATGAAGAGCAACGACGTTTCTCGACGCGATTTCCTTCGCGGCGCAACGGCCGGCGCGGCCTGCCTGGCCGGGCTTCCAATTGCCCGAGCGGCCGACGTGCCGGCCGGCGACATTACGCGGCTGAGCGAACATCTGTGGGTCTATCGCGGCCCGATCAACGTGGGCATCATTCGCGACGGCGACAAGGCGTTGTTGATCGACTGTGGTGACGGCAGCGTTTCCGCCGCACTGAAGAAGCAGGGCGTAACGGCGATCGATCGGATACTCTTCACGCACCACCACCGCGATCAGGCCTGCGGAGCGCACGCTCTTGCCGCCGCCGGCGCGAAGCTGAGCGTACCGGCCGACGAGCGTCAACACTTCGACGCCGTGGCCGACTACTGGAGCAACCCCAAGAGCCGCTGGCACATTTACAACGCCCATCCGCACCACTTGATGCTGGCCGAGCCGGTCCCGGTCGATGCGGTTGTGGCCGACTGTCAGACAATCACCTGGGGCCCGGCCAAGATCAGTGTGTTGTCGACACCCGGTCATACCGACGGCTCGGTGAGCTACCTGGTCGAGGTGGACGGCAAGCGAGTCGTCTTCTCGGGCGACGTGATCTACGACGAAGGCCAGGTCTGGGACATCCACGCCATGCAAAAAGGCTTCCAGCGTGGCAAGCGTCGAATTAGCGATTACCACGGCTTCCTCGGCTCCTGGCCGGAAGTGAAGGAGAGCCTCGCTCGCATCAAGCAGGCGAAGCCCGAGCTGCTGGTCCCCTCGCACGGAAAGGTAATGTCGAACCCGACCAAGGCGGCCGACTCGCTCGTCGCCCGCCTCGACGCCTACTACGAGCGTTACGTTGCCATATCGGCCCTTCGCCATTACTTCCCCGAGTTGTTCACCGAATTCGAAGGCAAGCCGAGCCAGATGCCGATCAGGCCGGGCATCGAACCGCCCGACTGCCTCCGCCACATGGGCACGACCTGGATGCTCGTCTCGCGTGACAAGGCGGCCTTTCCCATGGATTGCGGCAGCCCGAGGGTCGTTAAGTGGATACAAGGCTTGCAGGAGAAGGGCGAGATCAAGAAAGTCGAGGGGCTTTGGGTCACGCACTACCACGACGACCACGTCAACGCCATTCCCGAGTTCCAGAAGGCGTTTGACTGCCCCTGCATCACCGACAGCCACGTTGCCCAGATTATCTCCAAGCCGATGGCCTGGCGGTTGCCCTGCATTTCCCCCAGCGTCGCCCGAGTCGATCGTGCCACGAAGAACGGCGAGACGTGGCAATGGCGCGAATTCAAGATGACGGCGTACCATTTCCCGGGCCAGACGTTTTATCACGGGGCCCTGCTGGTGGAAGGGCAAGGGAAGAAGATGCTGTTCGTGGGCGACTCGCACACGGCCGGCGGGATCGACGACTACTGCTCGCACAACCGCAACTGGCTGGGCGACGGGGTCGGCTTCGATCGCTGCATCGCGCTGATAGAAAAGCTGAAGCCGACGCACATCTTCAACTGCCACGTGGCCGACGCCTTCACCTTCACGCCCGAGGAGTGCCGCTTCATGCGAGAGAACCTGGCATGGCGGGAGGAAGCGTTCGGCCAAATCGTGCCCTGGGACCAGGCCAACTACGGCATGGACGAACCGTGGGTCCGCTGCTTCCCATACGAACAGAAGGCCGCGGTCGGCGGAAACGTAACGCTCGACGTGGTCGTCACAAACCACTCGGCCGCTGCCCGAAAGGCGACATGCCGGGCCGTGCTACCCCGAGCTTGGGGCGGCAAGACAACAGCCTGGGCGAGCGTCGACATCCCGGCCAAGACCGAGGGCCAGGTGAAGCTCTCGCTGAAGGTGCCCACCGGCGTCCAGCCCGGCCGCTACGTGGTTCCCATCGACCTGAAGTACGACAAGTGGGATCTACCGCAGTTCAGCGAGGCAGTGGTTGTGGTTGGCTAACACGTACTCGTCACGCTCCGCGTGACGAAACTCATCACGCGGAGCGTGATGAATACATTTTACTAACAAAGGGTGTGTATCAAATGCGTGCTTCAATCATTTTCGCGGCTGCCTGCCTGGCGGCGACAGCGGCCAATGCCGGCGGGCAGTTGGTGAAGAAGACATACGTCTACAAGACGGTCGGCGATTGCCCAATCGAGGCCGATGTCTATCGGGCCGACAACGACAAGGTCCAGCCGGTGGTCGTCTGGCTGCACGGCGGCGCGCTGATTATCGGCAGCCGGCACGGCGCCCACGGTGGGCTGAGGAACCTCTGCCGCAAGGAGGAATACATACTCGTCTCGTTGGACTACCGGCTGGCGCCCGAGGCAAAGCTGCCGGCGATCATCGAGGATATTCGCGACGGCTTCACTTGGATACGCCAAAAGGGCCCCAAGCTGTTCCATGCCGATCCGAACAAGATACTCGTGGCCGGCGGCTCGGCTGGCGGATATTTGACAATGATGACTGGCATCGCCATCGAACCGCGCCCCACGGCTCTGCTGGCATACTGGGGCTACGGCGGTTTCGAGGCGCCTTGGGCCAAGCGGCCGTCGCCGCACCACGGCAAGCCCGACTCGCTGTTGCCGAAAGCCGAGATGCTCAAGTCGGTCGGCGGCAAGGTGCTGACCGGCTCGAGCGGTAAGACGGTCGAATTCAAGCGTCGAGTGAGCTACTACAGGATGTGTCGCCAGACGGGCACTTGGGCCCGGGAGGTGACCGGATTGGATCCCGACACCCAGGCCGACAAGCTACGCCCCTACTGCCCGGTGCGCAACATCACGCCGGCCTATCCGCCGATCCTGATGATCCACGGCACGGCCGACACCGACGTGCCCTACGAGGAATCGGCCGCCATGGCCCGGGAGCTTGCTCGCCACAAGGTGCCGCACGAGTTGATCACGATCCCCAATGGCGGCCACGGTCTGGGTGGCGGCGACAAGAAGCTGATCGCCGAGGCTCACGCCCGGGCGCTGGAGTTCGTCAAGGAACAATTGAAGTAGCCTACGCCCGTCCACCAGTAGCTGGATTCGCGCGTGAGCCGCCGGGCTCACGCGCGAATTCAGCTACAGTTACCCCCAAGCCTAACGGTCGGGCCGGCGCGGTGCAAGCGGCCGGCACTTGACGGGGCCGGTTCCAGTGCGGGATACTTGGTAGCTTGACCGACTGGAAGGATAAGTAGTAATCCACCCCATGCCGCACACGTTCGCCACCGACTGTTGGTTTCTAACCGGCCCGACCGCCGCCGGGAAGACGGGGGTTGGAATCGAGTTGGCGCGAATGATTGGGGCCGAGATCGTCTCGATGGACTCGATGGCGCTCTATCGCCACATGGATATCGGCACGGCCAAACCCGACCGCTGTCAGCTCGAAACCGTGCCGCACCATCTGGTCGACCTGATCGAGCCGCACGAGGAGTTCAGCCTGGCACGCTATGTCGAGGCGGCATCCCAGTGCGTCGAGCAAATCAAAGCCCGCGGCCGAGAAGTCATCTTCGTGGGCGGAACGCCGCTCTACCTGAAGGGGCTGCTAAGGGGAATCTTTGAAGGTCCCCAGGCCGATTGGGAACTGCGGGATCGGCTCCAGGAAGAGGCCGAACGGCTCGGGCCAGAGTCGCTGCACCGCCGATTGGCCGAGGTCGACCCCAAGGCGGCCGAGCGGCTGCATCCGAACGACACGCGACGCCTGATTCGGGCGATCGAGGTATTCGAGAAGACGGGCGTGCCGATCAGCCGAATGCAACGCCAGTTCGACACGGGCCGAGCGGCCAATGAGTGCTGCGTCTTCGTGCTCGATTGGCCCAGGGCGGAACTTTACGCCCGAATCGACCGCCGCGTCGACCAGATGTTCGACGCCGGTCTGGTCGACGAGGTGCGAAGCCTGCTATCGCGGGCGGAGGTGCCGCTGAGCAAGACGGCCTCGCAAGCGGTTGGATACCGCGAGGTCATCGAGCATCTCGAGGGCGAACGGGATCTGGCCGAGACCGTCGATCTGGTCAAAACCCACACCCGACAGTTGGCCAAACGCCAATGCACCTGGTTCCGCGGCCTGAGCGAATGTCGCTCGGTGCCTGTATCCGACGATATCTCCCCAGCCGAATTAGCGGCCCAAATTGCCAAGTTGGCCGGCAAGGACAGTTAGCCCGGTTGCCCGCGACATGTTAGCCCGGTCGCCCGCGACCGGTAAACGGGCGGTTTGTGGTGTTCTCCCGTCGCAGGCGACGGGGCTAACACGCGCTGTCGCGTATCGTCGGAGAAGGCGCCAACCTCCCGCATGCCCCCCATCCGTCTGGTGCGAATGTATTCAAGGCAACCTATGCGTTTGGGCCGGATCGGTCTAGAATAGTGAATCTGCCTTTAATGCACTGCTTCTATTTGATTAGGGAATACTATTTTGCTTCGAACTCACACTGGTGGCGAGCTGCGGAAATCACACGTTGGTCAGGAAGTGACCCTTTGCGGTTGGGTCGACACATATCGGGACCACAGCGGCGTGCTGTTCATCGATCTGCGCGACCGATACGGCCGAACGCAGGTTGTATTTGCACCCGAAAGCGGGGATGAAACCCTGGCGGCGGCCAAGCTGTTGCGTTCGGAATTCGTCGTGTCGGTAACGGGCAAGGTGGCACTGCGGCCCGAGGGGACCGTTAACCCCAAGCTGGCCACCGGCGAAATCGAACTCAGGGCCCGACATCTCGATATTCTCAACAGCAGCGAGACGCCGCCCTTCCAACCCGGTGCAAAGGAACTGCCGGGCGAGGATCTGCGTTTGAAGCATCGCTACTTGGACCTGAGACGGAGCCAGATGTATGAGACAATGGTGCTGCGGCATCGCATGATCAAAATCATGCGCGATTACTTCGACGAGCAGGAATTCATCGACGTGGAAACACCCGTGCTCGGCCGCAGCACCCCGGAAGGCGCCCGAGATTACTTGGTCCCCAGCCGGGTGCAGCCGGGCATGTTCTATGCGTTGCCCCAGTCGCCGCAGTTGTACAAGCAAATCTTGATGATCGCCGGTTTCGACCGCTACATTCAGATCGCCCGATGCTTCCGCGACGAGGACCTTCGAGCCGACCGGCAGCCGGAGTTCACCCAGTTGGACCTGGAAATGGCCTTCGTCGACGCCGACGACGTAATTGGCATTATCGACGGGCTGGTTGCCCGAATGGCCAAGGAGATACTTGGCCTGGAGCTATCGCTCCCCTTGCCGCGAATGACATACGACGAGGCCATGGAGCGCTTCGGCCACGACGCGCCCGACCTGCGTTTCGGCATGGAGCTGATCGACCTTACCGATCTGGCGGCGGAGGTGGAGTTCCGCGTCTTCCGATCAGTTGCCGACTCGGGCGGCCGGGTTCGTGGCATCAACGCGAAAGGCGCGGCGGCCAACTATTCCCGAAAGGGCATCGATGAACTAACCAGCTACGTCATCGGCGACTTCGGCGCCAAGGGCCTGGCCTGGTTCAAGGTAAACGACGAAGGCACGCTGGCCTCGCCCATCGCCAAGAACTTCGCTCCCGAAATGCTGGAACAAATTAAGAGTCGCATGGAAGCCGAGCCGGGCGACCTGCTGCTGATGGTTGCCGACCGGCCAGAGGTAACCTCGAAGGCGCTGTACGGCCTGCGGAAACGGCTGGGCGCCGAATTGAAGCTCTACGACCCGGCCCAAATGAATTTCTCCTGGGTTGTCGAGTTCCCCATGTTCGACTACGACGAGGAGGAGGAGGCCGGCTGGACGGCCATGCATCACCCGTTCACCGCGCCTCGACAAGGCGACCGATCGCTACTGGGCACCGATCCGGAAAAATGTCGCGCGCAGGCGTACGATCTGGTTATCAACGGCTTTGAAGCTGGGGGTGGGACGATCCGAATTCACGACCAGCAGCTTCAGCAGGAAGTGTTCCGACTGCTGGGCATGGACGAGCAGACCGCCCGGGAGCGTTTCGGCTTCCTGTTGGACGCCCTGCAATACGGCGCGCCGCCGCACGGGGGTATTGCGTTGGGTATCGACCGGCTGGTAATGCTCTTCGCCGGACTGGATAATATCCGCGACTGCATGGCGTTTCCGAAGACTCAACGGGCGACCGACCTGATGACCGGAGCACCGGGTGACGTTGATTCGCGTCAATTGCGAGAGTTGGGTATCAAGATCAGCCGTTGACGAATCGGCCGCCGCGCGCGACACTAGGGAATCGTGCATGGGGCAAGAGAAATCAACCCCAAAATACAGAATCGACATGGAGGGACAAACAGAATGAAGTACAAAGCCCACAAATGGCTAACGGTAGCGGTGATCGCGGCGTGCATTGGTTGTTCAAATACCGAAACGGGCGATAATTCCGCCTCCCAGGGCGAGCAACCGGTCGCTTCCGACCAGGGCGCCAACCAGCCGAACGAGACGTCAACCAAGCCGGCAGCGGCCGAGGAACCCACCCCACCTCCCACAATCCCTAAAGTCATCCTGCCTGAGTCACTTGCCGCCACTTGCCTGGTCAAGGCCGGCGACCCAATGCCCCAAGGCCAGTTGTTGGATTTGGAGGGTAACGGCAAGCCGATTCAGGGGTTCTTCGCCAAGAAGTTGACGGTGGTCTTCTTCTGGAACGCTCGGAGCATGTACGCCCAAGGCGCACTGGAACATCTGAGTAAGGAAGTAGCCGGGCCGTTTGAAGAAAAGGGTGTTGGGGTCGTGACCGTCAACGAGGGCGACACGCCGCAAGCCATACTACAAATGATCGATACGCTACCGACTCCGCTGCCGAGTCTCCTGGATCCCGACGGCCAGTACTTCGCCAAGGTTGCCAAAGACCGGCCGCTGCGTCCGTATCTGCTGGATTCACAAGGTAAGATTCTCTGGTTCGACATCGAGTATTCCGAGAGCACCCGCCGCGACCTGATCCAATCGATTCGGGTAGCGTTGGGTGAGATATAGAGTTCCATGCAACCCATTTAGCGGCCGGGCTGATATAAAGCCGCGACCGTTGGTCGCGCTGGAAGTTTCGGAAGACCGCGTGCCTTTTATCCCGTGCGCGACCAACGGTCGCGGCTTTGTAGAATGTGCGTTAGCGAATAACCAATAAGGGCAACGTTGAAGTGACCGCAAAACGCAGATCGCGCAATACGACACCCGAATCCAGCCCGGCCGGCGGGTCTGAATCGGGCACGGTCCGCGTGGCCTTGGCCCAAATCTCACCGGTGCTGGGCGATCGGGAGGCGAATCTCGCAATACACATCGAGCAGATCGAGGCCGCCCGACGCCAGGACGCCGATCTGATCGTCTTCCCCGAGCTTTCGCTCACCGGCTACTCCGTTCGCGACATGGTGCCCGACCTGGCCCTGTCTCGCTCGTCACCCGAGCTTGAGCCCCTGTTCAAATCGGCCGGCAAGACGGCGGTGGTGGCCGGCTTCGTGGAGGAATCGGCCCAACACCGCTTCTACAACACGGCTTTTCTTGCGGAAGGTGGGCGGATTACACATCTGCATCGGAAGGTATACCTGCCCACCTACGGCCTGCTCGAGGAGCAGCGCTATTTCGCGGCCGGCGAGCGGATCGCCGCTTTCGATACGGCTCGTCTCGGTCGAGTGGGAATTCTCGTCTGCGAAGATTTCTGGCACCTCTCGGCGGCGACGATCATGCTGGCCGAAGAGGTTGACCTGCTGATTTGCGTGGCCAACTCACCGGCCCGCGGCGTCGATGGCCCGAAAATCCATACCGCCGAAACCTACGGACAACTCTCCAGGAGCTACGCGCAGTTGCTCGGTGCGGTGGTGATTGTGGTCAATCGAGTCGGGTTCGAGGACGGCTTGTGTTTCTGGGGTGGCAGCATGGTGGTCGGTCCCGACGGACGCACGATTACCCAGGCCCCCATGCTCGACCCGGCCCTAACAATGGCCGAGTTCGACCCGACCGAACTCCGTCGCCAGCGATTGATCACCCCGCTGGCTCGCGACGAGAAGCTCTTGTTGACCATCGAGGAACTCAACCGCATCAGACGACGGCACTACGCCGCCGGCGTTGAATATCCCGAGCAACCCGGCGAGCGTTTGGAGCCGGTACGCTCGAGCGTTGCCGGTCGCGCCAGGCATTCCGACGACCTCGAACTCAACCTGGAAATCAACGCCGAACT
>CAZDHN010000099.1:0-13082 GCA_964505115.1 uncultured Planctomycetaceae bacterium | reverse complement strand
TTTCTAGTTTGCAAACCTTGTTTCCACTGGGGCAAGCCCAGTGGGGGTAAGCACTCGCACCGATACTCATCTTAATGGAAACCGACCCCGCATGGAATCGGCCCGATCAGAATCCCCCCACGTGCGGCGGAAAGCCGATACCTTCGGCACGTTTCACCCACCCTACGCCCGGGGAGGGGAGAAATCAGCCCACTTGGGAGAAATGTGCTTGACAATTGGACCAAATCCGAGTCGAATAATATAATGTGGGGCAGGGAGCGCGACGGGTGTGCTAATCGGGCCAGTCAGCCAAGTGTCGTGTCAATTTGAGCTTATGGGTGGGGCGTCCGCGGCTTCGGGGTGCTACTGTCGGCTTGTCCAGCAGTGTCCAGCATGGGCTTCGCGAGAGCACTGCCGGGCAAGCCGGCAGTGGCACCCGGATTGCTCGCCGGCCACCCAACCGACAAGATCAAAACGGATACGGTGCCAGGGCAAGTTGTGCATATGCCACGTCGCCGATAGGAGGACGATATGATTCGGCCCGATTTCTCTTTGGACACCGCACACTACCCGCCACGCGCACGCGGCTTCACGCTGATAGAAATGCTCGTGGCGACCACGCTCACGCTCATCATGATGTACGCCGTGGTGACCATCTTCGCAATGGTCGGCGAGAGCGTCAGCGACTCTCGATCGACGCTGGAGATGTCGGAACGGCTCCGCGCGGCCCAAGCCACGCTGCAAGGCGACCTCGGCGGCCTGACCGTCACCATGGATCCGCCCCGAAACCCCGACGCCAACGAAGGCTACTTCGAGTACATCGAAGGACCGCTGGGAGTGGTTGCCGGAGCTCAGCCGAATCCGGTCAACAACGACAATGGGGGCGCGACCGACACGACCGTCGGCGACTTCGACGATATCCTCATGTTCACCACCCGCAGCCGCGGCAAGCCGTTCGTGGGCAAATGGTGGAATCCGAATACAAATATGCAAGACTCCGTTGAATCGAATGTGGCCGAAATCGCCTGGTTCGTGCGCGGCAACACACTCTATCGCCGCGTGCTGTTGGTGGCGCCGGGTTATAGCGTTTCGGGGAACGGGAATGGCTTCTTCGCCAACAACGACATCTCGGTCCGGATCGAAAGCGGCAGCGTGGTCGCTAACACTCTGGGCGATCTGACGAAACGCGAGAACCGTTTCGCGCATCAAACTTCCGCCGGGTTCCCCTGGAATGCCGGCCTTTGGGGCCAGTTGCGTCTGCCCACGCTGCGCGAGTGCTCGTCCTCCACCTGGACCGCCGGCAACGAGCCACCAACCACCGTCGGGCTGCAACCAACAATCGACCTGTGGAACAATCCGCTGCCTTGGGGTGAACTTGCATCGGGGACTGACGCGCTTAGCGGCTACGTGGACGGCTCTCGCATTGCCGAGGACGTTATCCTCACCAACGTCATCGGGTTCGACGTGAAGGCGTGGGATCCCGCTGCGCCCTTGTTCAACAATGGCACGACCGTTCTGATGCCGGGCGACCCAGGCTATCCGCCGAACGCAGTACATGCGACTTGGCCAATAGTCGGTTACGGTGCGTATGTCGATCTGTGCTACGCAAAAGAGACCATAGCCATACCCACCACCAACTTCTCCGGTTGCGGTAAGGCGAAATCTCAACTCCGTAATACCACGACGGGCCCTTGGACTTACGACACCTGGTCGACTCACTACGAGCACGATGCTGTTGACCGAAACGGCGATGGAACAATCTCTGGCCCCGGCGAAGGCGACCAAGACAACGACGGCGTTGGCGACGAGGGTACCGACGGATTCGACAACGATACGGCGGGTATCGGCTTTGGCATTGTTGACGACGTCGACGAGCGGGAGACTTTTCCGCCGTACCCGGTGCCGCTACGGGGGATTCAGGTCAAGATTCGCGTCTTCGAGCCCGACAGCCGCCAAATCCGCGAAGTGACCGTCCGGCAAGACTTCCTGCCGCGGTAGTGACTTCAGGCCCAACGGGCCGCGCTATCATAGCCCAGGGCGCAGCCCTGGGGCTGCCGTGGAACGACCAATCCAGAAGGCCCAACGGGCCCGCGCTAAAGCGATTAGCGCGCCCCGTTGGGGCTTGCGGCGTGTTGTCGGCTGAGTACCCAGGGCTGCGCCCTGGGCTATGACAGCGCGGCCCGTTGGGCCTGAAAACGCAGTATTACCTGGGGCTTAGCTGCGCTCAGCCGCCAGCCACCCCTTCGTAAACCAATTCGCCCCGGGGACGGCTCGGCCACCAGCCACGCGCTATTACGCGAGTTCCGTCAGCACGTAGGGGCCTTTGGGGATTACGGCGATGGTTGCCCGGTCGCCGTGCTGGGCCAGCGCGTCGGCCACGGCCGCTTCGACACTGGGGGCCGGCTCGACGAACAGGCCGCGAAGCGTCTCGGCCGGCAGGCCGTCGGTCACCACTTTTACGTTGGCATGGCGGCGCACCTTGGCCAACTCCTCGAACTGCCACTGGTCCATCACGAAGTAGTCGGTGTTAGTGATCCGGTCCATGAAGCCTTCCAGCGTGGGGTTCTCGTCGAAGAGGCGCTGGAACTGCGGGCTGCCGATCCCTTCGGTCATGCCGGCCGCCAGGATGATCGTGCCGCCCGGCTTCAGAATCGCCAGCGCCGTGACCATGCCCTTGACCGACTGGTAGAACGTCGTGTCCAAGGGGTATCCGGCCGAGCTGGTTACCACGATGTCGACCGGCTCGGGCAGCGTATCCTTGACGATGCGGCGGACAAACTCGACCCCCTCCAGGTGCGCCGCTTCCATCTCGCCGGCAACGACCTTCAGCAGCCTGCGCCGGGCGTCGATTATCGTGTTGACGATGAAATCGCAGCCAGCCCGCCGGGCGATCCAGGCGCTTTCCTCGTGGACCGGGTTATCAACCAGGCAGCCGTTTCGGGCGTTGGGATGCTCGAGGAATTTCGGCACGTGCCAGGCCCGAACCGTATCGAGCCCGACAACGCCCGGGCAAATCACCTTGCGCCCGCCGGAGAAGCCGGCCATGAAATGCGGCTCGATCAGCCCGGTTGTGATCTTTAACTCGGCATTCACATAGCGCGAGTCGATCCAGACGGGCACGCCGCGCGGGCTTTCGCCCAAATGGGTCTGCTCCTCTTTGACCTGCCCACGATGGTTCTCGATGCGGTAGTTCTCGAAGACCGGCCGGCCAACCATTTCGGCCAACTCATCGCCTTCGTTGGGCCGATGCATGCCGGTGGCCACCAGAATGAGGATATCCTGGCGGGCGATCCCGCTCCGTTCCAACGTGGAGAGGATGGGCGGGAGGATGACCTCGTTGGGGACGGGTCGGGTGACGTCGCTGATTACAACGCAAGCGTCTCGACACCCTTGGGCCAGCTTGGCCAGCGGTTCAGTGCCGGTCGGTTCGGTCAGGCACTGGTGAACGGCCGCTTCGGCATCGGCCAACGGTTCGGCGTCGGCATAGCCGAGGCATTTCACCACGTTCGCCTCGGGCAGATCAACATCGAGTCCCGTGCGACCGTATTCCAGGTGAAATTGCATTCTTGTCTGATCGGAGATTGCCGATCACAGTTAGCCCGGTCGCCTGCGACCGGATAATGGGGAGGTTCCCGCCGCTTCCCCGTCGCAGGCGACGGGGCTAACACTGCCGGCTATTCGGTCTTGGCCTCGGCGGCCGCGTCTTCGCCCTCGTCCTCTTCCTTCTTCTTTTTCTTCTTCCTAACTGCCAGCTTGAAGACGCGCACCTTATCCAGCCCGAACGGACTGTCGCCTTCCGACCATCGATCGGACGCCTTGAGGCGTTCGATCCGCTCGGCACGGGTCAACACGCTACGACTGCGCGCCAGGCCTTGTCGCATCTTGAGGCTTTTGTCCATTGTCATGATCGTCTGTCTCCTCGGCTATGTACTTTGTATTTGCCGCGGCCGCAAAGTGCGTTGTTCCCCAAATTCAATATTCGGCAGAAGCCCTGGTTGCGACCGTATCTGGTTCAAGACGACCGATCAAGCGGGCTTGCCCGCCGCCGGCCGGAGCGTTTTCTCATATTTGACGGCAACCCCAGGGGCCGCCGGGAAACTACTCAGTATATGGTTTTTTTGGGGCACGTTCAACCGTAGCCGCCGGCCAGCCGCCGGGAACGCCCGTTATCTCGTTGCGGGGCAACAACTTAGGGCGATCTGCCCTTAGCCGCCAGCGGAAGCTGGCGGTTACTTTGTGCTTGGGTGACAAATTCAACGGCAACTCTGGCGCCGCCCAACCGCCAGCTTCCGCTGGCGGCTATTGTCGAAGGATTACGTCTCCTGTCGGGGCCTACTGCACATCTTCGTGCTCCACCCGGCTGATCATCTGCAGGAAATGCTCCATCGAGGGGCAACGCTTCTTGAAATTCGGCTCGATGCACTGGTGAATCGCCTTGGCCAACACGGGATGGATATTTGGGCGATACTCGCGAATGTCCGTCGGCGGCTGGTCGTGCGTCATGGCCGCCATACCGGTGGTGCCTCGCATCCAAGGCAACTCGAATGTGCAGATTTCATAGGCGGTAACGCCAAAAGCGAAGACGTCGAGTCGCTGGTCGGTCTGGTATCGTCGAACCAGTTCCGGCGCCATGTAGTTGGGCGTTCCCGTTCGATTGCCCGGCTGCATGAACATCTTCGTGGCCGGCACGCTCAGTCCGAAGTCAGTTAGTTTCAAAGCCTCGCCGTCGCCGGTAAGGATAAGATTTCGCGGGCAGATGTCCCGGTGCAAGTAACCGGCCGAGTGCACCTCGGCCAAGGCCTGGGCCACCTGGCGGATAAACTTGACGCGACGGCCTTCCAGCGTTGAATCACGGCCCACCAGTACCGAGTTCATGCCGGCCCCTTCCAGGAACTCCATCACCAGATATTGAGCGTCATCAACGGTCAGCCCATACTCGTAGGTCATCACGATATACGGATGGTCGAACTGGATGGCGATTTCGCCTTCGGTGGGTTTGACGAGACCCTTGAAGCGTGCCTCGAACAGGGTGGTTTTCTCCCGGTCGAGTATCTTCAGCCCCACCACTTCTCCCGTCTGACGGTCCCGAGCCATGTAGAACTTCGACATCGTCCCGGATATCGCCTCGCGCAGCAACTCGAAGCGCGAACTCACGTTGAGCTTGCTGCTGAAGAGTGTCGCTTTGATTCGATCCAGGAAGCCCATGGTTTAGGGGTCAGGGGTTAGGGGCCAGGGGTCAGGGGTCAGGGGTCAGAGTACTCCAGGAATTCTGGCCCCTGATCCCTAATCCCTGATTACTTTCCGCAATAATCAATAGCTCGGGCGATTTCGCTCTTGAGGTTCTGGCGCGGTACGACGCGGTCGATGAACCCGTGCTCCAGGAGGAATTCGCTGGTCTGAAAGCCTTTTGGAAGTTCTATGCGGATTGTGGCTTTGATCGTCCGCGGGCCGGCGAAGCCGATCAGCGCTTTCGGTTCGGCGAAGATCACGTCGCCCAGCGAGGCGAAGCTGGCGGCCACTCCGCCCATGGTCGGATTGGTCAGCACGGATATGAACAGACCGCCGGCCTTGTCGAATCGGGCCAGCGCGGCGGAGACTTTGGCCATCTGCATCAGCGAGAGCACGCCTTCGTGCATTCGCGCGCCGCCGCCGGAGCCGGAGATGATAATCAGGGGGAGTTGTTCCTCCGTTGCCCGCTCGATCGATCGGGTGAGCTTCTCGCCGACGACTGATCCCATGCTTCCCATGATGAAGGACGAGTCGGTCACGCCGAAGGCCACGCGCCGCGCCCGGATCATGCCACCGCCGACTAATGCGGCGTCGCGCAACCCGGTGCGCTGCTGTTCCGCCAGGAGCCGCTCGCGGTAGGGCTTTTTGTCGACGAATTCGAGCGGGTCGGTCGGTTCAAGATCGGCGTCCCACTCCTCGAAGGTGCCTTCGTCGAGGACTTGGCGGATTCGTTCGCGGGCCGGCACGTACCAGTGATAATCGCATTCCGGGCAGACGCCCAGGCGTTTCTCGGCTTCCTTGCGGAAGATGGTCTCCTGGCAGCCGGGACAGCGTCTCCAGAGTCCTTCCGGCACGCCCCGCTTGGGCCGCGTGATCATGTTTCGCCAGCTACTAGGATCCGGACTGTTCGCGGACATTTTGAGCTTTGAGTAGTGAGCTTTGAGCAGTGAGCTATGAGCAGTGAGCCTAGGAACGTAGCCTACGGAATGCTCATAGCTCAATGCTCATGGCTCAAAGCTCTAAGTAATGGTTTCCGGTACAATATCGAGTATTTCCCATTGACCGTGCTCGGCCGACGCTTTCCAGAGGTTGCCCAAGTCGCACTGATTGACGAAACGTCGCACGAGGCTGGCTAGCGGTTCGGGAACCACCAGGGCGAAGGCGCCTTCCTTGTGGCGCTTTAGCAGCTTTGCCATCGCGGTACGCACGCGCTGCTCGGCCTGGTTTAGCATTTCCCCTTCGGGCGGGCAAACGCTTTCCGGCTGATCCTGCCACTGCCGGTACACTCTTGGCTGCTTGCGACGCACTTCGTCGATACGCATTCCTTGCCAGAGACCGTAATCGATGTTTCGCATGCGATCCAGCTTCTTGCAGCGAATTCCCAGCCTCTTGCCGATGGCCTTGGCGGTTTGCTCCGCCGGCTGACAAGGCGGCGAGTAGATGGCTTCGATCTTCCGGCCTCGGAGTTCTTCTATGAGGAATTCCACCTCGCTGTCGCCCTGTTCGTTAAGCGGGATGTCCAGGGTTCCCTGAATACGCCCCTCCTGGTCGTAGTCGGTGGAGCCCGGGCGAATCAATATGATCTGTGGCATGGTCAAGTCCGTGCAGTCATGGATGACTTTGCAGTGTTGGTTAAGTCGCTGAGACGTTGGTGGTAGTCGTCGTGATGTAATATGGCCGTTCCCGCCACGAGCAACCGCGCGCCTGCCCGGGCACAGGAACCGATAGTGTCGCTGTTCACTCCCCCGTCGACCGATAGCAGCAACCTCGAGCCGGCCAATTCATCCAAGCGGCGGAGCTTATCCAGGGCGGCCGGATCGAACTCTTGCCCGCCAAAGCCGGGCATCACGCTCATTACCAGCACCAGATCGCACAGATCGAGGTACGGCTCGACGGTCGCAACCGGAGTAGGCGGATTGAGCGTAAGCCCCACGCCGGCGCCCAGGTCGCGAATCTGCTTCAGAAGCACGGTCGGATTCGGCTGGGCCTCGATATGGATGGTCAGCAGGTCGGCGCCGGCCTCTCGAAATCTTTCCAGATATTTCCCCGGCTGTTCGATCATCAAATGCACGTCCAGCGGCAGCGAGGTCGCCCGGCGAATGGCTTCCACGACCGGCAACCCGAAACTCAGGTTGGGTACGAAACGGCCGTCCATGATATCCAGGTGAAAAATGCGAGCGCCCGCTTCCTCCAGCCGCTTCACTTCCCGTTGGACGTTGCCGAAATCGCAAGCCAATAGCGACGGCGCCACCAAGGGGCCGGCGGAACGCAATTCGGAAAGTAATTGGGAAGCGGACATATAGCCAGCGTGAAAATGGGAACGGGGAAGTTGCGACGACGGCAAGACAAGCGAGATGCTTCGATAGATGTTCGGACCGGATTCTCTCCGCCCGCTCTGATGGATAGTCTTTCGACAGTTACATACCGCCGTGTCGCAATAGCGGACGAATCAAACTTGCTCTCTCACCGAAATGCCGCCACGGCTTTCGGTCGCGTCCGCCCTGGAAGACATAATTCTAACAACGGGGAAATGGCCCGTCTGCGCTACTTTTGGGGTGAATTCGTAACATGCTTTAGGGTAACGACTTACGAAACCCACCTCTGGCGTCAATCCCCGCCTTGTGGGGTACGAGTGGCGGTCGGGCGTGAATATCCGCCAGCAGGCAGGCAGTCGCCGACCGCTATTCATCCGTCGGCCACTCTTCCAACTCTTCGCTTTGCGGCAAGTCGTCCAGGCTTTCCAAACCGAACAGATCGAGGAAGCGGTCGGTGGTATGGTAACGTACCTTGCGCGACTCGCCTTCCGAACGTTGGAGCCGTAGCAGCCGGCGGCGGACCAACTGGGCCAGAATGTGTCCGCTCGACTTGCCGCGCAGTCGGGTTACCTTCTCGGCCGTTAGCGGTTGCTGATAGGCCACAATGGCCAGCACGTCGATGGCCGCCTGCGAAAGCCGAGCTTCCCGCACCCGGCCGTAAAACCGCTTCCGCAACGGCTCGAAGGATTCGCGCAACGTCATTCGGTAGCCGGAACCTTCGCTGACGATCTGGTACGGACAGCCGGCGGCCGCGTACTGGCCGTTGAGTTGACCGATCAGCTCCGGAATCTCTTCCGGCTCGACGCCCCGCATCAAGGCAGCCGCCCGACGGCTCTCCAGGGGCCGGTTCTCCCGGTTGTCGACGAAGAACATGGCCTCCAGGATAGTCTTGGGGCTCATCGGGCAGGAGTCGTCCTCTTCTTCCGGCGGTTGATCTTCCGCTTCGGGCGGCCGATCGGCCGGCTCCGCGTCGACTGGTTCGGCATCGACCGGCCCGGCTTCCGGTTCTTCCCGCTCGACTTCGGTCGGCGGGCCGGCCGGAACACCCATCGCCTGGGCGAAGGCCTCGCTTAGCCCTTTGAGCGAGATCCCTTCCTCGGCCGGCGGCTCGGGCGTGTTTTCCGGTATGTCCGACATGATGCGCACTATATCCCCACGAGCCGACCGGAGGCAAGAGGAATCGTTGCCGAGGGGCGAGGGGTGAGGGACGAGGGGCGAGATTGCACTGGGGACTGGTCCATTTTTCGGCCGCTCAATTGTCCATGTCACTGGAGTTGCGAGCCGAAAACATGGACCTGTCCCCTTTCGTAGCGCGAGGGGAGAGGGACGAGACTCGGATGGGAACCCTGGAGTCTCGACTCTCGCCCCTCGCCCCTCACCCCTCGCCTCTCGCCCCTCGTCCCTTCTTCTCAGCCCCAACGCTTGGCTACTTCGGCTTGCATGAACTTCAGGCCGTCGGTGGCCAGTTGCTGTTCGCTATGGTACATGCGACGCCAGATCTTGGTGGCCGGGATTAGCCGTTCCAGCGCCAACCCGAACGCCTCAATAACCATCAGGCCGTCGTAGCCGATCTCCTTGAGCGTGTCAAAGTTCTCCTTCCAGCGGACGTTGCCCGTACCGGGCGTGCTGCGGTCGTTCTCGGAGATATGGACGTGGGCCAGGCAATCTTTCAGCGAGCGGATGGCCTCCGGGATGCTCTTCTCCTCGATGTGTGCGTGGAAGGTGTCGTACATCATTTTGCAGTTGGGATGATCCACATCGGCGCAGAATCGGGCCCCGTCGGCCGCCGTGTTCAGCAGGTAACACTCGAACCGGTTGAGATACTCCAGGCCCAGCATAACGTTGCACCGCTCGGCGTATTCGGCCACTTCCCGCATGCTCTCGACGGCCCATTTCCATTCGTCGTCGCTGGGACCTTTGCCGCTGAACACGCCCAGTGCCGAATGAAACGGCCCGGCCATCACCTCGCAGCCGGCCGCGGCACAGCAATCCAGCACGGCCTTGTTGGCGTCGATGCCCTTGCGGCGGCAGTCCGGGTCGGGGCTCATCGGGTTGGCGTCCGGACCGCAAATGGCCGTGCCGGAGCGCGAGAGGCCCAGTTCGTCGAACCGTTTCCCCCATTTTGCGTAATTGTCCACGTCCGGGTCGAAGATCGGCACCTCGACCGCGTCGAAGCCGATTTCCTTCAGCCCGTCCAGCAAGGGCAGCTTGTCGTCGGTGAGCACGTCGGTCCACATCAACAGGTTCATTCCGAATCGCATGGTTCTTCTCCTTGAATAAGGGGTTGTTGTCTGGAAAGGCTCCCTCGCGGGAAGTCTTGCTCGATCAGTCTACAACAAACTTGCGCTGGGGACTGGTCAGTCTACAACAAACGGGTGGGAAAGGCGAGACGCCCCGACAATCGGGACAACTGCTGTCAGATGAATTATATTTACCCCACCCTCCCACGTGCCTTGACCGAGGGAGATTAGCGACCTAGAAGTTAAAATGGGGATACTGTAGTTTGGCATTGGCAACCTGGTAGCCAATTATGAGCAAGAACCGTCCGCGGCACGCCTTCACGTTGATCGAGGTATTGATCGTCGTGGTCATCATGGCGATTCTGGCGGCGGCGGTCATTCCGCAGGTCGCCTCGTCGACCGGCGACGCCAAGGATAGCTCGTTGGAACTGAACCTGCACTCGCTACGCGCGCAGCTACAGATGTACGGCCTGCATCATCTGGGCGAATACCCCGCGATAACGGGAAACGCCCTTCCCCAGCTAACCGGTTCCACGAACACGGCCGGTGAGTTGGGCGCGGCGGGCGACAGCTATCCGCACGGCCCGTACATCAAGCATGAATTACCGCCCAACGCGCACGACGGCAGCAACAAGGTGACGGCGGTCGCCAAGCCGGGAAAGAAGCCCACGCGAGCCGTCGGCACTCTGGGCGGATGGCAGTACGACGCCAGCACGGGTGACATCTGGCCGAACCATCCGAAGTACTATTGACCCCTGCATAGCCAAAGATCAATAAAGTGTTACGGAAGTCGGAATTCCGATTTCAACTTCCGACCTCCCACTTTGGTCAGAGCCAGCCGGCGTCGCGATACCATTGGGCCGTTTGGCGGAGACGCTCGGCCAGCGGGACGGCCGGCGAAAAGCCCAACTGGTCCTTGGCCGCTTGGGGCGAGCAGAGCCAGGAACCGGCCACTATCTCGCGGTACTTGTCGAAGTTCATAAACCGCGGCCGCCGACGAACCCGGGCGAGAGCTTCCATGCAGATGGTCGTCGTCCAAACGAGGGGCATGGCGGTTGGCATCGTCACGACCCAACGACGCCCAATCGCTTCGCCAATCATTCGCCCCAACGCGGCATAGGTGGGATGCTCGTCGCAACAGCAGAAGTAGACGCCGCGTGGATCCGACAAGTCGTCCGGCTTGTCGGCCGCGATTCGCACACCCCGCCGGGCTGCCAGAATCAACAACTCGGCTAAGTCCCGGGCGTCTACAACGGAGAACCGGTACGTGGAGAAACTGGGGACCACATGTACTCCCGAAAGGGATATTGCCTTGAACATCTTGAAACCCAACAGGTCGGACGGCCCCAGAACCATGGGCGGACGGACAATGGTAACGGGGACCCGGTCGGCAAGCTCTCGGACGGCCGCCTCGCCCGCCAGCTTGCTGCGGCCGTAGTGCGAGACGGGCTCGGGTGGATCGGCTTCGGTCCGGGGCCGGTCGTCCACGGACGCGCCCGAGGCTGCCAGCGAGGAAACCATCACAAGCACGGGCGGGTTGGTTTGCTCGGCGCAGGCTTGCGCAACGTTCCGCGTTCCATCCCGATTCACTTGATAGAAATGCTCGCTGCGAAGCGCCATGGTTTGGCCCGCCAGGTGATAAACCACCTGGCGGTCGGCAATCGGTTCGGTGAGGGTCTGCCGATCGGTAACGTCGCCGTGGGCCAAGGTGACGTCGAGCGACCGGAGGCGGTCGAGTTTTGCACTTGGCCTGACCAGGCAAGTCACCTCGTCGCCTTGTGCCACCAGAGCTTCAGCCAGATGTGAGCCCACAAACCCGTTGGCACCGGTGACCAATACTCTCGCCATTGTCTTTCTCTCCGGATCGAGCCAACCCTCCGTTGGCGTTGCCCGCCAGTGGCGTTGCCCACCAGTGGCGTTGCCCACCAGTGGCGTTGCCCACCACTGGCCAGGATAACATTTCTTCGGACCGATTCAACGGTTCTCTGGAGACTATTGAGTGGGGCATAATGGCCGACATCGGTTGGCTTGACCCGCATCAAGAGGGCGGTTACAATTGCAGACTTGTGTAAGATAGGCAATTTACAGGTGATTCGGCATGGCTGATCTGGCGGTCAGACCGGTTAGCTGCCGTCGTGAAAGGCGGCAGTTTCTGGAGTTTCCCTGGAGCCTGTGCGGCGATGATCCTAACTGGACGCCACCCCTTCGTGGCGACCAGAAGGAGATGGTCGGATACAAGCCGCATCCGTTTTACGCCGACAACGAAGCCCAGACTTTCCTGGCTTATCGGTCGGGAAAGGTATGCGGCCGCGTGGCGGCTATCCTCAACCGAACGCACATCGAACGACATTCTGAACGCCGTGGGTTTTTTGGATTCTTCGAGTGCGTGGACGATCAGGAGGTGGCCAACGGGCTGTTCGACGCAGTCAGAGAGTGGTTCGCAGACCGCGATATTCATTGCCTGCGTGGTCCGGCCAATCCATCGATAAATTATGAAGTTGGTTTGTTGGTCGACGGCTTCGACTCGCCCGCCACTTTCATGATGGCCTACAACCCACCCTACTACGCCCGACTGATCGAGGGATACGGTTTTCAGAAGGCTCACGATTTGTACGCCTATTGGGGCAACTTGGCGATGTTACCCAAGGTGTCGGCCAAGCTGGAGCCGATTGCCCAACAGATTATCGAGCACTACGGTATCAAGCTACGAACGTTGGACAAATCGCGTTTTCTGGAGGATGTCGAAGCGTTTCTGTCGATATTTAACCGGTCGATGACAGCCCATTGGGGCTTCGTTCCGATGTCGACGGCGGAAGTGCGAAAGGTGGCCCAAGGGTTACGTTACTTGTTGGTGCCGGAATTGGT
This sequence comes from uncultured Planctomycetaceae bacterium, assembly GCA_964505115.1. Taxonomy (GTDB): domain Bacteria; phylum Planctomycetota; class Planctomycetia; order Pirellulales; family Thermoguttaceae; genus CAZDHN01. The sequence goes on along the minus strand of CAZDHN010000099.1, from coordinate 454 downwards.
CCTGGGAGCCGAGATTGACGGTCAGTTGGTCGGCGCGGTATTGGGTATGCCCGACTACAACCCGCGCATCAAGGAAATCGACGGCCGGCTGTTTCCCTTCGGCTTCCTGCGACTTTTGCGAAACAAACAGCGGATCAAGCGAATCCGCATGATCAGCACGAATGTCGTGCCGGAGTACCAGCGGATGGGCGTGGGTTTGGTGTTGATGCACGGCCTGGCGCCCAGGGCCATCAAGTTTGGCTTCAATGAGGGCGAGTTCTCCTGGGTGAGCGAAGCGAACACGCTTTCCCGCGGTAGCCTGGAAAAGGGTGGCGCAAAACTTGCCAAAACCTACCGCTTGTATGACTATAAGGGACGAGGGATTAGGAACGAGGGATTAGGGACGAGGGATTAGGGACGAGGGATTAGGGATTAGGGATTAGGGATTAGGGATTAGGGATTAGGGATTAGGGAT
>CAZDHN010000098.1:0-13123 GCA_964505115.1 uncultured Planctomycetaceae bacterium | reverse complement strand
CCACGACAGAACTTACGACCTCTCGTGACGATGTTGGTGAGAAATACGGGCTAATGTTGGCGATCCCGTGGCCCAGCTACGCTTCAACCGGATGAACCTGAATTCTTGCGAATCCAGCTACCAACGTGTCACCGATCCATTGAGGTTCCGCAAACCCGTTCCTGCACCCAATCGCATAACCCTATCAAAAATGGGGTTGTACCCCCAGTGCAGTTCGGCCAAATTAGACGTAGTGAAGGGCCGGTAAACTTCACACGATCGTCGCCAAAACCTATAATGGCTTAGAGATACGCAAAGGCGGCCGGGGACGACTCCCCCGATTGGCATCCTATTGAAGTCTTGCGTTGCGGCATTTGCGCGGCGTGCGCGCATGTTTTCGGGTTTTCTTGGATTGCGGGCGCAACTAGCGATAGGACTATACGGGAAATACCATGGGCATACGATTTCACTGCCCCAACGGACATAAGCTTAACGTCAAGTCGTTTCAGGCTGGCAGGAAGGGTATTTGCCCGTACTGCGGGACGCCGGTCCAGATACCCACGGAAAGCACCCGGAAAAGCGCCAAAGAAGACCAATATCCCCAGGAAATGGCTCCCGTCCAGATCATCGGTGCCGAACCGGGCGAGCCGTTGCCGCCACAACCGGCCGGCCAACCGCCGTTCGACGTCACGCCGACCCTCCAGCCTCAACCCAGCATGCTCGCGGCCCAACCGCTCGAAATCCCCACGGCCCAACCAGCCGGCCAGACCGGCGCGACTTCGGCCCCGTCGCCGAGTCCGGTGATGCCAGCCGGAACGATTCCCACGGGGACGGTGCCGACCGCGCAGGTGCCGACCGCGCAGGTGCCGACCGCGCAGGTGCCGACCGCGCAGGTGCCCACCGCCGCTCCGGTGGAGCAGGCCCCATCGGCCCCGACGACACCCATCGGCCCGGACCCCCTGGACGAAGCGCCCAACGCCGTCTGGTACGTGCGACCGCCTGGCGGAGGGCAGTTTGGCCCGGCACCCGGCGATGTAATGCGCACCTGGATCGCTGAAGGCCGAGTGGCGCCCGAGGCCATCGTATGGCGGGAAGGCTGGCGCGACTGGCAGGAGGCGTCGGCCATGTTTCCGCAGTTGGCGCCCGACCCGACCGTCACCAGCCTGGAGAAGATCGCTTCGGCCGAAGCGTCGGCCACCTCGGCGGCCGCCCGCCATCCCCAAGGTGGAAGCCGTCAACGATCGAACACTTTCAACACGGCTATCATAACCGTGCTCGTGCTTGCCGTTGTTGTTCTGTTCGGCGTGTTTGTTTGGGTTCTAACCAACCAGCCGGCCCCATGAAAATACAACAATTTCTCGACCATCACGGCATCGCGGCCAACCCGTTCGCCGACGAAGACGCCCAGACCGACCGCGTCTTCAAGGCCTACTGCATTACCAACACCTATCATCCCACCTGGGATAAGATCCACGGCAATCCGGCCGAGCCGGCCACGGCGATCGTCTTCGGCGAGAAGGGCTCCGGCAAAACGGCCATGCGCCTGCAAATCGTTCGCCATCTGGCCGATTACAACGCCGACCATCCCGGCCGGCGCGTGTTTGTAATCCAATACGACGATTTCAACCCGTTTTTGGATCGCTTTCGCGAACGGTTCAGTGGACGGCGACGTCGCGCCGAACGCGTCTTGTCGCAGTGGAAGTTGTGGGACCATATGGACGCCCTGTTGTCGCTGGGCGTTACACAACTGGTCGACCGCATCCTGCAATTGCCGCAGGCCAGCCATCCGGCCGCTTGTGACGTTGAGCCGCTGCCGATCGAATCACTCGACCGGGCCCAGGTTCGCGACCTGCTGCTGCTGGCCGCCTGCTACGATCAATCGACGGCCCAATCCGGCCGGCAACGTTGGAAAAGCCTTCGCCGCAAACTCCGCTTCTCGACCTGGATGAGGAAATGGGACGTCGCGCTGGGGATCCTCGGCGTGGCGGCGGTTGCCGGTTTGATTGTCGGGCTGCGTAAATGGGACTGGCTGACCACCGTCTGGCCCTATCTGGCCGTCGCCGCCGGCTGGCTGCCCTGGCTCTGGCAAAAGGCCAAGACGTTCTGGCGGGCGCGTGGAATCGTACGACACACCAAGGTGCTCAACCACAACACCAAGCGGCTCTGGAAGATACTATCGGACTTCTCCGATAGCCAAATCGTCGGCCAACCGATACCCAACGCCAAGCGGACAGACGATCGCTACGAACTGTTGGTAAAGCTGCAAGACGTGCTGGCCACGCTCGGTTTTCCAGGTATCATCGTGCTGATCGATCGGGTGGACGAACCCTATCTGATCAACGGCTCGGCCGACCTGATGCGGGCCATGGTCTGGCCAATGCTCGATAACAAGCTGCTTAAACACCAAGGCATCGGGCTGAAGCTGCTGCTGCCCATCGAACTGTCGCACTTCGTCGACCGCGAGGACCGCGACTTCCACCAGCGGGCGCGGTTGGACAAGCAGAACATGATCCGCTCGCTGGAGTGGACCGGCCAGTCGCTCTACGACCTGGCCAACTCCCGACTGAAGGCCTGTGCGGCCGACGGCGCTTCGCCCACGCTGAAAGATTTGTTCGACGAATCGGTCAGCGAGCAGCGACTGATCGACACCATGCGATCGCTACGAGTGCCGCGTCATCTGTTCAAGTTCATCTACCGCCTGTTCGTCGCCCATACCAACGCCCACACCGACGAGCAGCCGGTTTGGCGAATATCGGGCGAGACGTTCGAGTCGGTACTGGCCATCTACCATCGCGAGCAGGACGCCTACGACCGCGGCAGCGGTGTCGTCTGATACGGCCTCACTGCTGGCTGGAGCGGGCTTCTTCGCTGAGGTGGTCGGCGATCCACTGGTTCAGCTCTTCCCAATCGACCGGCGGTATCTTGCGGAGGTCGGGGCGAAGCCGGGCGGCGTCTTTGATGTAGACGTGCGTAATCTGGTTGGTCGGCATGTCGGTGTTCCAGTGCAGCAAGACACGGATGCAGCGACGCAGCGACTTGGGTACGTCCAATTCGTGGGTACACATCAGGGCCACGTCGAGCCAGCCCAACTGCCGGGCGGCCATGGCCGGAAACTCGGCATCCAGGTCCTCGGTGGTCGAAAAGACCGCGCTTGCCACGTCGGCCGAATTGATACCGTTCTGACGGATAATCAGCGCCAACAGTTGGCGGGTTGCCTTGAGAATCTCTTCCCTAGTATTGGCATCGGCCGTTGTGGCCCCGCGCACTCCCCGACATGCCATTAGGAAACCTCCAGATATACCACGCACGGCCATAAACTGCGGTTTTACCGCTATTACATAATAGACGAAGCCGCAATTTTCGACCGTGCAGCGTATAAGACAACCGAACACAACTCGCGACCGCTTCCCGACGCGGCCATCGGGGGTCAAACAAGGCGAATAGACAAGTGTACAACATCCCACGCACGGTGCGCGGAAGTTGCGGGGGCGAATTCCAGGAACCTCCCTGCCCCCAATCAGTGTACGCTTCAATGCCTGGAATTTCCAGTGTCGGGACGTATTATGCGACCGGCGGAAACTTTCTTACCGGCATTTTTGGTAGCCGGATTCGCAAGAATTCGGTTCTTCGTATTGCGGCTGAATTCTTGCGAATCCAGCTACTGGTAAATCACTTCCGTCCGGTCGCCTTATTGGTCTTGATCGGCGACCAATCAGCCGGCCATTTCCCGGCTGTCGGGGCCCCTTCTCGTAAAATTTCCAGCACCATGTATATGCAAAGCACATGCCAAAGGTGGCCAGATAGTGTTTAGTCATTTATACTAGGGAACTTACGTCCACGAGCTGGCCAAGGTCGACGAATTTGCCTGTCAAAATGGCAGGATTAGGGCCGCCTTGGGCCAGGTAGTTGCCAATCCGGATTACCGGGACGGTCGGACCACCCCACCCAAGATGGTCTCGACCAGTCGACCTCGCCCGATCGACCCCGGCTGGGGAGGGTGCTCTCGATGACCTAAGCTATGTGCCAGGTACAAGTTAGGTTTGGCAGCCACTTTCTCGGTTGTGGGCGGTTGCTAGGATAGTTATACTAAAGAGCTTAGAATTCGCTACGCGATAGCACCTTACTTAAACCGACTATCTTCCCACAACTGTTTCTTCCTATGCGATTTACACTGGTTGACCGCATTGTCGAGTTGGAGCCGGGCGATCACATTTCGGCGGTGAAGAATCTGTCGATGGCCGAAGAATACTTGGCGGACCATTTCCCCGGCTTCCCGGTGATGCCTGGCGTGCTGATGCTGGAAGCGATGACCGAGGCTGGAGCGTGGCTGATTCGCGCAAGCGAGGATTTCGCCAACGCCATTGTGGTGCTGAAGGAAGCGAGGAACGTGAAGTACGGCCAGTTTGTCGAGCCCGGCCAAACGCTCCGGATCGAGGCCAAGATCATTAGCCAGACCGACAACGAGACGAAGCTCAAGACGCAAGGCACCGTTGACGGCCAAATGACCGTTTCGGCTCGACTGGTGCTGGAGCGGTACAATTTGGCCGACAGCAGGCCGAATCGGGCGACGACCGACGATCTGGTCAAGCAGGAGATGCGCGAGTTGTTCGATCTGCTTTGGCGACCCAACGGCGAAGACGGCGAATCCTCCGCTTGACTTGCCGCGGCCACTGCACGGCAACCCACCAAAAACGTAATTTCCAGGAATAATAGACTCCAAAGCCTTCTACCGCCCGGGCGGTTGCCTGGAACCGGGGAAGACGAATTCTCGAGTGCGAGACCGAATAACCATGCGATTTGAAGGAAAAACGGCGATAGTCACGGGCGGCGGTAACGGTATCGGCCGCGCGTGTATCGCTCAATTGGTGAGCGAGGGCGCCCGGGTCGCGCTGGTGGACATGTGTGACTTGGAGGTTGCCCAGGAGTTCGTCGAGACACTCAAAGACGCTCCGGGTGAAGTCCGGATCTTCCAGGCCGACGTGCGTGACGGCGGTCGGGCGAAGGAACTGGTCAACGAGTTGCACGACGAATGGGAACGGATTGACGTGCTGGTCAATTCGGCCGGCATTGTGCGAGACGGCCTGATGGGTGCCATGACCGACGAGCAATGGCAGATCGTGATCGACGTTAACCTGGGAGGCACCTACAACTACAGCCATGCCGTTACGCAGCCAATGATGATGCAGCGCAGCGGCGCCATCGTTAACATGTCGAGCACCGGCGCGGAATTCCCCTCGCGGGGCCAGGTCAACTACGCGGCCAGCAAGGGGGGCGTCAACGGTTTGACCCGCTCCTTGGCCAAGGAACTGGCGCCCCGTAAAGTTCGCGTGAATGCCATTGCGCCGGGAATGATCGAGACCGGAATGAGCGCGGCCGTTCGCGGCCTGGTGGGCCCCAAGCTCAAGGAAATTATTCCCCTGCGACGCGTGGGCCAACCCGAGGAAATCGCCAAAGCCGTGGCCTTCCTCGCCAGCGACGACGCCGCCTATATCACCGGCCAAATACTCAGGGTAGATGGCGGGTTGAGTCTGGGTGGATATTAATGACGTGCGGCGAGCCGGCATGCCCGGGATCGCCTGTAAATATTGGAAATATTCGTGGAGCACTAGCCGCCACAAACCAAGCTGAAGAGGTTGATTAAGATGCCGACGAAAGAGGAAATCTTCGAGAAAGTTCAAACCGCCCTGATCGACGCATTGGGTGTTGAAGACGACGAAGTAGTTGCGGATGCCACGCTGGTGGGCGACCTGGGAGCCGAGTCAATCGACTTTCTGGACATCGTCTTCCGTCTGGAAAAAGCCTTCGAGATCAAGATTCCCCGAGGAGAATTGTTCCCCGAGGATATCCTGACCGACAGCCAGTATGTTCAGGACGGCAAAATGACGGATGTCGGGTTGGAGGAACTCCGCAAGCGAATGCCTTTCGCCCACCTGGATGAGTTCGTCAAGAATCCCGTCGTGCAAGACTTCGGTAATCTGCTGACCGTGGCCGACATGTGTCGCTTCCTGGAAACCAAGGTGGAGGTGACGGGCTAGCGCCATGCGATGGTATTGGATCGACCGGTTCGTCGAGTTCGAGAGTGGACGCAGCGCCAAGGCGCTTAAGGCCATATCCGCGGCCGAAGACCACCTGCACGACCACTTTCCCTATTACCCGATGATTCCCAACGCGCTGGTGATCGAGGGCATTGCCCAAACGGCCGGATTGCTGGTCTGCGAGCACAGCAAGTTCACCGAGAAAGTGGTTTTGGCCAAGATCGCCAAAGCCACTTTCCATTGCGAGGCCGTGCCCGGCGACGTGCTGACCTATAGCGCGACGCTCGACCACATCGAGAGTGACGGGGCGATGGCAACCGCCACCAGCCACAAGGGCGATCTGCTTCACGCCGAAGTGGAACTGATGTTCGCACAGTTGGCCGATGATCAGGTGGGCCAGTCGCTCTTTGAACCCAAGACCTACGTGCGGATGATGCGAATGCTGGGAGCCTTCGACATAGGCCATGCGGCCGATGGCGGACCGCTGGTTGAACCTCCGGGCCTGGAGTAGATCGCCTAACACTTGGTTTTCAGTTTTCAGTTATCAGTTTTCAGTTATCAGTCCAAGGACTCACAAGAGCCGCTGTTTCCGATCGCTGGGCACTAACTACTGATAACTGATAACTAATAACTCCATGGCCGCGTCGAGTATAGTACGCCAGTCGAAAAACGCTGCTTGAGGAATCGTGAAATGAGACGACGGGTTGTGGTCACCGGTATCGGTTGCGTAACGCCGCTTGGGACGCAGATCGAGACTGTCTGGAAACGGCTGCTGGGTGGCGAGTCGGGCATCGGCTACATCACCCTCTTCGACGCCAGCAGTTTCCCCACCAAGGTATCGGCCGAGGTCCGCGATTGGGATCTCACCGAGGTGGGCGAGGACTTGGAGCGCTGGAAGTACCAAGGTCGGCACACCCATTTCGCAATTGGCGCCGCCAAGAAGGCGATGGCCGACTCCGGCCTCGACACTTCAAAGATCGACCCCACCCGATTCGGCGTCTATGCCGGCAGCGGCGAAGGGCAGCAGGATTTCGGCCGCTTCATCGAGATGATGATGGCGGCAATGGATGGCGACGACCTGGATCTGGCCAAGTTCACCAAGGTCGGACTCGAGGTCCTCCACCCGCTGATCGAAATGGAACAAGAACCGAACATGCCGGCCGGACACCTGGCTAGCCTTGTCGGTGCACAGGGCCCCAACGCCAATTGCCTCACGGCCTGCGCGGCCAGTTCCCAGGCGATCGGCGAGGCGGTGGAAATCATCCGCCGCGGCGAGGCCGACGTGATGCTCTCCGGCGGAACGCACACGATGATCCATCCGTTCGGCGTCACCGGCTTCAATCTGCTGACCGCGCTGAGCACCCACAACGATGAACCGGAAAAATCCTCCCGCCCCTTCGATCGGAACCGCGACGGCTTCGTGCTGGGCGAAGGGTCCGGAATGGTCGTGCTCGAAGAACTCGAACAGGCCAAGGCCCGCGGCGCGCATATCCACGGCGAGATATGCGGCTACGGCTCAACCGCCGACGCCTTCCGCATCACCGACACGCATCCCGAGGGACGCGGCGCCATCAGTTGCATCAAGATGGCGCTGAAAGATGCCCAGGTTACAGCCGACCAGATCGACTACATCAACGCTCACGGCACCAGCACAAACGTAAACGACCGCGTGGAGACGCTGGCCATCAAGAAGGTCTTCGGCGACCGGGCCTACAAGATTCCCGTCTCCAGCACCAAGAGCATGATGGGCCACCTGATCGCGGCGGCCGGAGCCACCGAAGTGATCTGGTGCCTGCTGGCCATCCGCGACAACATGGTGCCTCCCACCACCAACTACGAAACGGTCGACCCCGACTGCGATCTGGACTATGTCCCCAACGTCTGCCGCGAGGTCCAGTGCGATACCGTGCTCACCAACAGTTTCGGATTCGGCGGCCAGAACATTTCGCTGATCCTTCGCCGCTTCACGGGCTAGTAGCTCCTGCCGATTCTCAGCATACCGTTCCGCTGATCGTAACCCGAAGCGTAAGCGAGGGACGGCATACGAGTTTGGTCCGCCACCCGTCACACGTACGATGAGACAGCGTGCCGCGGCAAGTGCCAAGCCAATGCAAGAAAAGCCGTTGAGCGTCCCTCGCTTACGCTTCGGGTTACGATGGGTCCGTGAATAATCCAGGCTAACCGGAAAGGAAACACCATGAGCACCGCAAAACAAAATTGGCCTATCACCCGACGCACGGCCATCCGGCAAACACTGGCAACCGCCAGCGGAGCAATCGCACTGCCCGGGCTGGCGCTGGGGCAAGAGAAGGCCACCTCGGGCGGCGCCGTCCGGCTGGAACGGCAGGCCACCGGGTCGGAGATCTGGCAGGTTACCAGTGAAGAGTATCACCAGTCGAACATCTACTGCGAAACGCCCTACTGCTCGAAAGACTCTCGGTACTTCGTCTACCAGCGCAAGAACCCTAAACTGACCGGGAATCGTTACGAGTTCATGGTCGTCGAGTTGGGCACCTGGCGGCAACATAGGCTGGACGTCTCCACGGGTCTCTCCGGTTGTGCGATCACTCCGCAAGGCGTTTTCTATTACCTCAAGCGGTCCGGCGACAAGTTGGACCTGATGCGAGCCGATCTGGCAGAAGGAAAGCCCCGCAAAGTCCACGAACTGGACGACGGACCGTGGCGAAGCCTGGGCACGATCTCGAGCGACGGCCGCTACTACGTGCGAAGCAAAACGCTCGACGAGAAGTATTCGCTCTTCGGTATCGTGCTGTTCGATTTGGAAAAGGGAACCGAGACGATCATCGACCGCGATCCATTCAGCCTCAACGCACATCCGCAAATCGAGCCGGGCCGCGGCAAACAACTGATGGTCCAGCACAACCGGGGCGGAAAGTACACGCCCGAAGGAAAACGCATCCGGCTGGTCGGACCCGAAGGAGCCACCTTGTATCTGGTCTCAATTCCAGACGGCAAGCGGACCGAGTTGCAGGTGGGCAAACCGTTCACCACGGCCTGTACCGGACACGAAGCCTGGATCGGCAATACGCAAGAAATGCTGCTCTCCGTTTCCGCCCGCGACGACTTCGCCCCCGAGAAGGGCAACCTGCTGGGTGTTCGCGCCGGCCAGCCGGCCCGCGTGGTCGCCCGGGGATACAAATTCAATCACGTCGGCGCCAGCCGCTGCGGCAAGTTCTTCTGCTGCGACGACTGGCAGAAGACCTTCAAGCTGGTAATCGGCTCCACGGAATCGGGCAAGACGGCCGTTGTTTGCGAGTCGAAAACCAAACCCGCCCGCGGCCAGAACACGCATCCCCACGGCTACCTGACGCCCGATCTGCGCTGGGTGGTCTTCAACTCGAATCGCAACGGCTTCGCCCACATCCACGTGGCCAGCGTACCGGACGGTATGATCGACAAATTGGCCTAGCCGCATCTATAAAGCCGCGACCGGTGGTCGCGCATGGGGCAAGAGGCGTGCACCACAAAAGGGGCCTTCGCTCGCGGGCGAGGGTAGTTTACAATGGGACGGCGGACGCTCCATTGGCCCACTCCCAAGCGGTTCGGCATGTTCTTCTCCATCGACGGCGGCGACGGCACCGGAAAATCGACCCAGTTGAAACTGCTCTGCCGGTGGCTGGAAGAGCAGGGCCACGAGGTGCTGGCCTGCCGCGACCCGGGCAGTACCCCCTTGGGGGAGGCGGTGCGCGAGTTGCTCTTGCATCGGACCGACCTGCATATCGACCGGACCAGCGAGATGCTGCTCTACATGGCCGCCCGGGCGCATTTGGTCAACGAGGTCATCCGGCCGGCACTTGAAGAGGGCAAGACGGTGGTCTCCGACCGATACCTCTTGGCCAACGTGGTCTACCAGGGCCACGCGGGCGGATTGGACATCGATACGCTCTGGGAAGTGGGTCGAGTGGCAACCGGCGGACTCGCGCCCGACCTGACCATCGTGCTGGACATGCCCTCGGAGGCCGCCGCCGCGCGGCTCGACCGAGAACTCGACCGGATGGAGCTTCAGGGCGACGGCTTCCACGCCCGCGTCCGCCAAGGCTTCTTGGACGAAGCCACCCGGCAGGAAGCTTCCGGACACGGAGACCGATATCTCGTCGTCGACGCCAGCGCCACGATCGACGCCATCCAAACCCAAATCCGCTCGGCGGTAAGTCGCGCGATCAAACGCCATAAATCTGAAATCTGAAATCTGAAATCTGAAATCTGAAATCCCAAATCTGAAATCCTAAATCCCATGTCCTGGCAGGGTATTCGCGGACACGACGAAGTTGTTGAACAGTTCCGCCGCGCTTTACAGCGCGGTCGGTTGGCCAGCAGTTTCTTGTTTTCCGGCCCGGCCGGCATCGGCAAGCGGAGCTTCGCGCTGGAGTTGGCCAAATCGCTTCTCTGCCAGGACGGGGCGAATCGGCCGCTGGAACCGTGCGGCCAGTGCGACGCCTGCGTACAGGTGTCGGCCGGCACGCATCCCGACCTGCTCACGGTGGCCAAGCCCGCCGATCGGGCGTACATCCCGCTGGACCTGCTCATCGGCGACAAGGATCACCGGATGCGAGAGGGGTTGTGTCACGACATTTCACTCCGGCCGTTCATGGGCGGGCGGAGGATCGCCATCATTGACGACGCCGACCAGCTTAACGTGGAAGGCGCCAATTGCCTGCTAAAAACCCTGGAGGAGCCGCCGCCGCGGTCGGTGTTGATCCTCATCGGCACCAGCCCGGCCAAGCAACTTCCCACGATCCGTTCGCGCTGCCAACTGGTTCGATTCCACCCCTTGGAAACCGATCTGGTGGCCGAGCTGTTGGTTTCCAAGCAGTTGATCGACGACCCGACCGAGGCCCAAGTGCTGGCCGAACAGTGCGAGGGGAGTTTGCAGCGTGCCCTGGAACTGGCCGATCCGAAGTTGAGGTCGTTCCGCGAGACGCTCTTGGAACGATTGGCCGACCGGCCGCTGGACAGCATGCGGCTTGCCCGAGCCGTGGCCGAGTTCGCCGAGGAAGCTCGCTCCAGTGCGGCCGAGCGCCGCAATCGGATCAGGCAGTTGATCGGGTTCGCCATCCAATTCTACCGCTGCCTACTGCAGGGCCTAAGCGGCTCGCCCCTGCCGGATGAAGGCTCGCTGGGCCGGTCCGTCCGCCAGGCGATGGCCCAATGGCCGCGCGACGACATGGCTGCCGCCGAGTGCCTGGAGCGCTGCCTGGAAGCGGCCGAGCAACTCGACCGCAACGCCAATCAGACCACCCTGATCGAGTGCTGGCTTGCCGACCTGGCAAAGCTATCGAGCTGATTCTTGGGGCGGTCGTTCGGAAACTAGTCACGCACCAATCGTAACCCGAAGCGTAAGCGAGGGACGCTCGGCGGATTCTCTTGCATTTGGCTTGGCACTTGCCGCGACACACTGTCTCATCGTACGTGTGACGGGTAGAGGACCGAACTCGTATGGCGTCCCTCGCTTACGCTTCGGGTTACAATCACATGATGAATAATCCGGGTTGGCGGAATGTTACGCTTTGTCTCCGCTTGAGTCGCCCGGATTGAGCCGATCCACCAAGACGGCCTTGGCCTGCATCATCAGGCTGAAGAGCGTGGGGACCATAACCAGGGTGAAGATGGTCGAGACCAGGAGTCCGCCCAGCACGACGGCCCCCAGGCCGCGGTAGAGTTCACTTCCGGCCCCGGGAAAGAACACCAGCGGAGACAGGCCCAGCACCGTGGTCGACGTGGTCATGAAGATCGGCCTGATTCTGGTGCGGACACTGGCCAGGATGGCCTCGTTCGGCGTCATGCCTTCTTCGCGGATGTGATTGAGCGACTGGTGGATGATGAGGATCGGATTGTTGACCACGGTGCCGATCAGGATCACGAACCCCAGCATGGTAAGGACGTCCAAAGTCTGGGGAGTTGAGTTGGGTAAGAAGGCCAGGTATTGGTTCAACATCACCAGTCCGATCAGCCCGCCAACCGCGCCCAACGGCACGCTTAGAATGATTACAAATGGATAAAGCCACGACTCGAACAGCGCGGCCATCAACAGGTAGGTGACCAACAGAGCCAAGACGAAGTTCCAGCGGAGCGCTTTCCAGGTTGCCTGCAGCTTGTCGGCCGTGCCCGCCAGTTGGATCTGGTATTCGTCGCCCAGTTCACCCGACGCCAACCGTGGCTGGACGATCTTCTCCTGGATTTCGTTGATCGCCTGTTCCAGGGGCATTTCCGGAGGCGGTGTCACCGAAATGGTGATCGCCCGTTGCCGCTCGCGCCGGTTGATCTGCTCGGGTCCTCCGGCATAGACCACGTCGGCCAAGGTATCCAGCCGCACCAGATTGCCGGAGGGCGTGGCCATGGACAACTGCGACAGATCCTGCGTGCGATTGGCGAATTTCTCGCTACCGACTATGGTCAGATCGATCTTGTTGTTGTCCATGTAGTAATCGGTGGCATAGGCTCCGTCGATCAGCGCGTCGACGGTGTAGCCCAACTCGTCGGTGCTAATGCCCAGGTCGGCACCCTGTTCCGCTTTGCGGAGCACGCGCAGTTCGGGGCTGTTTAGGTCGAGGCTGGGAAGTGGGAAGGACCGGTTGCCAGGTACGATCTGCTGTTCATCCGCCGAGCCGTTGCCGCTCTTGGGGAGCAATTGGAAGAAGATCTCCCGGCCGATCTTGACCAGATTCTCAAGCTCCGGACCGGTGATTTCGATGTCCACGGTCCGCCCGGTTGCCAACTCCCGGGAGAACAGACTTCGTTGACTCGCCCGAGTAATAGTGCCCGGCAGCTCGGCCGTCAGCCCGTACACCAAGTCCACCAATTTACTCGCCTCATTGGCGTTCATGGCGCGCAGGCCCATGAATACCTGTCGTCCCCGGGCGACGAAGAAGTAGTCGGAGATTTGTGGGAAATCGAGTTTTTTGGCCGAGCTTTCGCCATCGGCATCGCTTTCGGCCACGTCCCAATAAGGTCGAGTGGCGTCCTCCAATTGCGTGCCGATTTCCAAGGCCCGATCGATGTTGTAACCGGGCGGCGGCAGCAGGATGGCGATTACCAGATTGCGGTTGCCGGCCGGCAGGTACTCGACCTGCGTCATCATCCACCAACTC
>CAZDHN010000097.1:0-13170 GCA_964505115.1 uncultured Planctomycetaceae bacterium | reverse complement strand
GGAGTTGGGCGCCCGGGCGGCGGCCCTGCGCAAGCCGGCGCCGCTCGATGCGTTGAGCAACCCAAGCTTTGAACTTCGCGCGGACGACAAGGGCGCGATTCCCGGCTGGTTCGCGATGAGCGGGCCGGGCGTTACCGCTTCGCTTGATCGGGCAACGACCACGGGCGGCCGGCAATCGGTCAAGCTGACCAGCAACGGTCCGATCTGTAGCCTGACCAGCGATCCGTTCAAGCCGCCGTCGACGGGCCGGTTATCGATGTGGGTTTGGATTCGCCTGGCCGACGCGGCCAAACAACCGCCCTTGCGACTGGCCCTGGAAGGGAAGCTCAACGGCCGGCCTTACTATCGTTTTGCGCCGCTGGGCGCCGCCCCGGTTGGGACAAACGCGCCAAGCGTTCCCTTGGGCACGGAATGGGCGCCCTACGTCTTCCAGGTCGACGACCTTCCGCTGGAGGGCCTTTCGCAATTGCAGGTCCGCTTCGATCTGATGGGCTCCGGTGAACTGTGGATCGACGACGTGCAGTTGTTCGATCTGAGGTTCAACGAGAAAGAGTTGCGAGAACTCTCCAAGCTGATTACCGTGGCCGACCATCAGCTTCGCAGCGGGCAACTGGTCGACTGCATTCGGCTACTGGAGAGCTACTGGCCGCAATTCCTGGAGGAGAACGTGCCGCTTCAGCCGGCCGTGGCCGAAAGGCCCAAACGCTCCTCGCCAGCCGACGCAGCTTCGGGACGAGAGAAGCACGCGGTCGGCTTCATGGAACGCATGAAGGGCCTTTTGCCCGAGAAAATGCGGTTCTGAGACAAGTTGTCCCGCTCCCACGGCCGTTTGCTTGGCAACGCCCCTGTTGCGCGATATGATGGGGTGTATGTCCGAGCCGCGGCGTGCTCGCCGCGAGTTACGACGCCCCGCCAATACCCGCCCCGAGGACGGGGCGGCTCAAACCCTCACGAAATCTGACCAACTTATTGACCCTTGCATAGCCAATGATCGAGGGCGAAGCCCGGTTCCCCGGCGGAACCCCCCTTGATCCGCGCATTGACTATGCAAAGATCAATAACCCTCCAGCCAATGGGAGATGCTCCAATGAAACGTCGTGAATTCCTGCGTACAACCGGTGCCGCCGCGGTAGGGCTCTCGTCGCTGCCCGTCGGTTGGGCAACCGGCGCCGAAAAGAAACAGAGCGAAAAGAAACAGAGAGTTCTCTACTACACGCGAAGCGCCGGTTACGAGCATTCGGCCGTGCGTCGCGAGAACGGCCAGTTGAGCCATTCGGAAAAAGTGCTCATCGAGATGGGTAAGAAGGCCGGGTTCGAGGTCGTGTGCAGCAAGGACGGCCGTGTGTTCGACGGCGACCTCGACCAGTACGACGCCTTGGCCTTCTACTCCTGCGGCAACCAACTCGCCGTCGGCAAGCGGCCGGAGAACCCGCCCATGACAGCCACCGGCAAGCAGCGGCTGCTCGAGGCAATCGCCGCCGGCAAGGGCTACGTGGGCTTCCACTCGGCGGCCGATACGTTCCACTCGGGCAAGGAGATCGATCCGTACGTGGCCATGGTGGGCGGCGAGTTCATGGGGCACGGCACTCCGCAGGACGTACCCATGCTGCTGGAGTCGCCCAAGTTCCCCGGCACCGGCGGACTGGATAAGTCGTTCAAGGTTGGCAAGGAGGAGTGGTACGCATTCCGGAATTTCTCGAAGGACCTGCGCGTCATCCTGGCCCAAGATACCGAGGCGATGAGCAAGAAGCACCCGCGCGACAAGCTTCTCTACAGCCGCCCGGCATTTCCCGCCACCTGGGCGCGAATGCAGGGCAAGGGCCGCGTCTTCTACACCTCGATGGGCCACTTCCACGAAGTCTGGACCCACCCAACCTTCCAGCAGATCGTCTTGGGCGGCTTTGCCTGGGCGATGCGCAACGTCGACGCCGACGTAACGCCCAACGTCGAAAAAGTAACCCCCGGCGCCTGGCAGTTGAAAGCCGAGTAGAAGTTGGCCGTTGGCCGCCACCGCCGACCCGCCCGGCAGTGGCGGCATTTTTCAGGGAACGGCCTATACCAGCGCAACGGCAATGTGTCGGCCAAGGGCGCGGGCGGCTTTGTCTAGAGTCTGGAGCGTTACGTTCTCGTTCTCCGGATCGATCAGGCGGTCTAGCGAGGAACGAGATGTCTGCATCCGCCTGGCCATCTCCGCCTTGCTCAAATCTTGGTCCTGCATCGCTTGACGGATTTGCTCGGCCAACACTCGCTTGGTCGCGGCCAGTGTCGCCTGTTCGTAAATCGCATCCTCACGCAGGAACGCATCGAACGACGATCCTAGCGGAGACGCCTTATCCTGTTTGTTGACGGCCATACAATAACCGTACCATATATGGTACACCACGTCAATCAGGAAGCGAGCGGATGCGCCGGAACTACCCCGATATCGGCATTGCCGAGCGTGGTAAGATTCAGTAGAGTCCAGGAGGCTCGGTGGCCGCCGGTCACGAAGAATGCAGCCAATAATTCCGGCTCGACGCGTTGCCGCAACAGAGATCGCATTCTGAATTACAGCCCAGTTCTCAACTTCACTCGGTAATCCGATGGCGTCGTCCGTTTACATCGAGACTACAATTCCAAGTTATCTGACCGCCTGGCGCAGCCCGGAACTCTCGATGGCGGCCAAACAACAGACTACGCGCCAATGGTGGGATGAGCGTCGCGACCATTTTGAACTGTTCATCTCGGATGCCGTGCTACTCGAAGCTTCCAGCGGTGATCCTGATGCCGCACAACGGCGGCTTGCGGTTCTCGACGGGATTCCCGTGCTTAGCCCATTACCTGGAGTCGATCAGATTGCTTTGCGGCTGGTAGATCGACTTTCTCTTCCAGATCGTGCGTTCGCCGACGCGGCCCATATTGCCATTTGCATTGTCCATGGCATGGACTATTTGCTGACGTGGAACTGTACGCATATTGCCAATGCAACGTTCCAGCCGATCATTGATCGTGTGTGCGACGATTCTGGTTTCTCGATGCCCGTAATTTGCACTCCCGATCAGCTTATGGGAGATGATAATGATTCTTGATCCAGTTCTTTCGGAAATTCGGCGCGTCCGTGAAGAATACGCTCGATCATTCAACGGTGACATGCATGCCATGATGGATGACCTGCGTCGACGACACGCCGAGTCGGATCGTAAATCCGTTTCGCGAAAACCGAAACCTCGCCGAAGGAAACCGGCCGCGTCACGCAATAGCGGCGAATAGGCCGGATCGGGACTCGTGGCAACGCAGCCCTAACCCAACACCCGCATCAGGGCCGCTTTGCGCTGCTTGCAGTCGTTGTAGGCTGCGATCGCGTCGCGGGTGGGCATGATCTGGCATTCGATGGAGCGCTGGCTGAGGTAGCGTTGAGCTTCTTCGTCCAGCGGCGATTGGTCGGACTTGCCCGTGCCGATGAAGACGACCGCCGGGCCGCCCTTGCAGAGTTTCTTGACTTCCCTGAACGCCACGTTGTGCGAGGCTCCGTCGGGTTGCTTGGCGAATTCCTTCTTGCGCGTCTTGACCCCGCCGTTGACGTTGACGCAAATGTCGCGAGCGTACGTCTTCCGGTTGGCCGAGATTTCGCCATTATCCTCTTCGGCCAGTTCCGGATACTTGGGCGCCACGGCGAAGCGTTTCTTGAAGGGGCTGCGGCCCACGCGACGCCGGGCCAGCGCCACCGCGCCGAGCACCACGGCGTCGTCACCCAGCGCGGAGAGCAGCACTCGGCCGCCTTCTCTTGCGCCAGCAAGCTGGTCGGACCCGACAATATTCTCGACGATCGGCATGATGAAATCGTGACAAGCCTCGACCACGCCGCCGCCGAGCACGATCACCTCGGGATCCAACAGGTGTCGGACCGTGAGGCAGGCGTGGCCCAGGATTTCCGACGCGCGGCGTACTATCTCGGTAACCACCTCGTCTTCCGCCTGCAACGCCTGCCGGATGGCGCCGCTGCGGATGAGGCTCAAATCGCCTTCCAGCAGCTCGGTCAGCATGGTTGTTCTGCCGGCATCGACCGCCTGGCGAAGATCCCGTTCAATGGCCGACCGGCTGGCGAGCGCTTCCAGGCAGCCGCGGTTTCCGCATCCGCACAACGGCCCGCCGACCTGCATTACGATGTGGCCGATTTCGGCGGCCGAGTGGCGGGCGCCTTGCCACATCTTGCCGTCCTGGATGAACCCGCCGCCGATCCCCGTGCCCACGAAAATGCCGAAGGCGCTCCTGGCGTTTCGGGCGGAGCCAAGCCACTTCTCACCCAGTGCGCCCAGGTTGCAGTCGTTACCCAGCGCGACGGGCGTATCGAATCGGGCTTCCAGATGCTGCACCAGTTCGACGCCCGTGAGGTTCATATTGGGCGTAACCACCACGCGGCCTTCGTCCGGATCGACCACGCCCGGCACCACCACGCCGATGGCCGTCAGTTGCCTGGTCTCGAGTCCCTCCTTCTCCAGCAGGTCGGCCATGGCCTTTTCAATCGCGACCACGATCTGCTCCGGGCCGCAATCTCGCGGGCTGGGACACCGCTGCCGCCCGACTATCGCGCCCGACTCCCGTACCAGCGAAGCCAGTATCTTGGTTCCCCCCACATCCACTCCGAGATACAGCCTTTCCTTGCCGACCGATTCAGTTGTAGACATTACAGCCTTTCTCATGTGTGCTTGGCAGAAGTTGGTAGG
The DNA here is from genome assembly GCA_964505115.1 of uncultured Planctomycetaceae bacterium. Taxonomy (GTDB): domain Bacteria; phylum Planctomycetota; class Planctomycetia; order Pirellulales; family Thermoguttaceae; genus CAZDHN01. Next base: position 8,467 of record CAZDHN010000097.1, on the reverse strand, counting down.
GTGCTCAATAGCCGGACATTATCGACGTAAACGGCTCACTACGTCAAGCTATCACCAGCGTCGCCGTGGAAGAATACCCGGCGGTCGGGCTTGCCCGGCGCGTTGGAGGTATCGCGACACGGAGTCTCAGAAACTGACCTGCACTCGCATGTCGAAGATATTGATATCGCTTTGAGGGCTGGTATCGGGCGAGATGTGCGCGTTTGCGTAATCGAACATAATGCGAGCATGGGGGTTGAGATACCAATTGACCCCGAAGGCGCTTTCCGCGGCACGTCCACCCCAAATGCCGGCGTCGTTGAGGTATGTGTACGAGCAGCGATAGACGATCTGCCAAGCGCCCAGGCCGGTGATTATTCCCCGACCATCCGAACGATATCGATAGAAGTTCTCCAGCGGCTGGACTCGGCCGAACTTGCCGGCCGACCGTTTGTAGGGCCGATGCTCGCCGGTGAGGAAATAGCCAGCCGTCAGGTACGCGCCATAGAAGCTCAGGTCGGCCATCCCCGGCCGGTGCACCCAAGTGCCGAGGTACTCCGACTGGATGTGGAACGAGTCGAACACCACGGCGGCCTCTCCGCCCACCAGTTGCCAGGCGTCCAGGCCCGGAATTGGCTTGGTGTCGACCATGTAAGGCGCCAGTCGGGAGTTGGGGAAGCCGCGAAATCGCTCCACTTTGTCGTTGGAAGAGCGATAGCTGTAGATGACTCCCGTGTGCAGCAGGCGGTGGTTCTCGCTTGGGTCGTCGGCCAAGGGCAGCCAGGTCAACCGCACGGTGCCGGCCATTCCGGCGTTGTCGTCCTTGTAAACCGGCGGCTGGCTCGGTATGGCGGCCTTGAAGGCCCCGACCGCCCAGGTCATCCGCTCATCCTCGCTGTGGTCGAAAGCCATCACGCCCAGGTTGTACTTCGGCGTGAACGGAAGCATGCCGATCGACCGCTCCATCAGGCTGATGTCGAGGCGGCTGGTGAGTTCCTCCAGCGAGATCGGCTCCTTGAAGTGCCCAACTCGCACGTGCCCAAGGAATGGCAACTCGTTGACCTGCAGATAGACGTGCCGGAAGGAGATATTGGTCAAGACGCCGGGATCGGCCACCTCGTTCGGGGCAATGCCGGAGAAATCCATCTCGATGATGTAGCTGATGTTCTCGTAATCGCCGTAGGCCTTCATCCGAGCGGAACGGAATTCGCAGCCGTTCTGGATGTTGCCATACTCGCTCATGTTAAACGGGCTCTGGTTGAAGTTGGCGGCGTCCGTGAGAATCCGCCCGCCAAGCTTCACCGTCGGCCGGCTGGCGGCCTTCTCGATCACCTGATCCTGCAACTGTGCTTCCAAGTCCGCCACGCGCTGCTCGAGGTCTCGAATCGGATTGCCGCTCTGGCTGGGAGCGGCCAATAGAAGCGAACGGTCCGGCTCCCAGGCCGATTGGATTACGGCGTTGTCCGACCGTGCCGCGACAACATTCCGGGCGTTATCTTGCGACGCGGGGGGCAGCCGACGACACAATAAGGCAGGTTCGACCGGCTCGGGCCAATCGGCCCTATTCCACGCCAGCACGGAACCGCCGCAGGCGGCCATCAACACGCAGACAACAACCAACCCTTGCCACTTGAAATTACGCAAATGCCAGCTCTCTGATGGGTATTGGGGGATGAGCACAACGCGCGGACTCACACGATTGCTATCGGAACCTCCACAAATCCCCTTTAGGTTACCTAACCGTGCTAACCCAACGCTAACATTTGCCGTTCAGGTCATACCGTGTCGGTAAAATGGGTATGCGCTTTTGTGGCGGTTATCCAGGAGAAATGCAAAGTCACCGGGACGGGTTGAATCCATCAAGCTATGTCGGCAAGAGACCGGCCTGGGGGTCAAGGAGGCCAAGGACGCGGTCGAGGAGTTGGCCCGAAAGCACGAAGTGCAACTGCTGGCTTGTCCAGCAGTGTTCTGGCGGCCGTTGTGACTGGCACTGCTGGGCAAGCCAGCAGTGGCACCCTTCTCGACGAGTGGCGCGAACACTTCAGTTAATGAAGTCAACTCGTCACTCAGTGGTGGGCACGGGGCCGGCCAGCACTTCGTACTCTTCCATGGCCGCCGTGTCGCCGGCGATGATCTGCTCGCAGTTCATCCGCAGGACCGACATACGGCTTTCGATGAACCGTCGGGCGACTCGCTTCTTTCGATCGCAAGCCGTGCCTTGACCCAGGAACAGGTGTCCTATGATGACGTCGATGGCCGAATCGACCAGCCGTCGGCCGGCCAGATCGAGGTACGAACTGGATTGGGTCTTGATGAAGACGATAGCCTCCTCGATCTTTTCGTGGGCTTCGTGGAGCTTCTGCTTGAGTTCGGCCAGCAGCGGATCGTCGTACTCTTTCTCCTCGAAATCCTTGATGTAATTCGCGAAGGTGCCCGACGCCACGCCGCGCACGGCGGCCACGATCTGCAACTGGCTGGTGCCTTCATAGATGGTGGTGATGCGAGCGTCGCGCAAGTAGCGTTCGGCGGCGTAGTCCTTCATGTAGCCCGAGCCACCGAGCACCTGGACCGTGTCGTTGGTTACGCTGCAAGCCATCTCGGAGCAATAGTATTTGGTCATCGGGGTGAGCATGCTGTTGAGCCGCTTGAGTGCCCGGGACCTCTGATTGCGCTGTTTCTTCTCGGCTTTATCCAGATCGGTTTTCCACTCGAGAATTCGCAGGTTGTTGTTTCCGTGATCGCACAAGCGGCTGGTCTCGTAAGCCAAGGCGCGGGCGGCCTCCAGCTCTATCCGCATGTCGGTGACCATCTCGGCCACGGCGGGCATCTGCTCGATGGATACGCCGAACTGTTGTCGGGTGTGTGCGTAAGTTCGCGCCAGGCGATAGGCCGCTTCGGCAACGCCCAGCGATTGTGCCGCGATACCCACTCGGGCGCCGTTCATCAGCGCCAGCACGTAGGTGATCAGCCCGCGCTGCCGCTCGCCGATGAGCCGGGCCGGCAGGTCGTTGTAGACCAACTCGCAGGTGGGCGAGCCGTGGATCCCCAGCTTATCCTCGAGGTGCCGCACGCGAATCAGTTCCGAGCGGTCGGAAACGAAGAGGCTGAGGCCCCGGCCGTCGGAGATCTCCGGCTCGCTTCGGGCCATGGTCAATAGCACCTCGGCGCAACCGTTGGTGATGAATCGCTTGACGCCGTTGAGGAACCAGTTGCCCTGGTCGTCCTGATAGGCCCTCATGCGAACCGCCTGCAGGTCGCTACCGGCGTCGGGTTCGGTGAGTACCATGGCACCGGTGACTTCGCCGGAGGAGAATTTAGGGAGGTACTCGTCCTTGAGTTCCTGGCTGGCGAAGGCGTGTATGGTTTCGGCTATCCCTTGCAGTCCGAACATGTTCATCAGCGAGGTATCGGCCCGGCTGATCATCTCGGTGGCCATGGTGTAAACCAGATTGGGGCAGTTCAGCCCGCCGTACTTCCGCGGCAAGGTGAAGCCCATCATGTCGGACTTAGTGAGCCAATCGAGATTTTGCTGGACCAGCGGATGCAGCGTGACCGTGCCGTCGTCGTTGAGCGTATTGCCTTCGCGGTCGATTTGCTCGGCGCTGGGCGCGATCGTGTCGGCGGCAATCTGGCCGACAATTTCCAATACGCGGCGATAATTATCGACCGCGTCGGCGTCGTCCAGCGGCGCGTAGTCGGCATCGCCGTTGGCCGTATCGTATTCCTGAAGCTCGGCCAACTCGGCGAGGTCGATGTGCTCGAAGAGAAACTGGATGTCCCGGTTATCGAGAAAAAAGTTTGCCACTGGCCAACTCCAAAATTAGATGTTCCCGAAGCGCCGGGCAAGCCCGGCCGCTAAATGCTGGATTGATCGCCCGGAAGCGAAAATGTCTATTGCCGTTCCTTGATCGCCTTGATCATCATGGGGATAACCTTGTTCAGGTCGCCGACGATGCCGTAATGGGCGATCGAGAGGATGGGGGCGTCCGGATCGCTGTTGATGGCGATGATCTTTGCCGATTCCTCCATGCCGACCCGATGCTGGACCGCGCCGCTGATGCCGCAGGCGACGTACAACGCCGGTCGAACCGTGGTGCCGGTCTGGCCGATCTGGTATTCCTTGCCGATGAATCCGCTATCGACCGCCGCTCGGCTCGCTCCGATCGCTCCGCCAAGCGCGCCGGCCAACTCGCGAATCAAGTCGAACCCTTCCTTGCCACCCACTCCCGCTCCGCCGGCCACAATCAGTCGGGAGGCCTTCAGGTTGACCGTGCGGGGCTGGCGGTGCCGTTCCAGCACTTTGAGCGCTAGTTCGGCATCGTCAATTTCGACTTTTTCCTCGACGATTTGACCCTTTCGCGACTTGTCCGGATCATGGAGGGACATTACGCCTTCGCGAACCGTGGCCATCTGCGGCCACCAGTCGTAATTCACGATCGTGGCGATGATATTTCCGCCAAAGGCCGGACGGACTTGCAGCAGCAGGTTCTTATGCTCCTGTTTCGTTCGCGGATCGGTCACGTCGCCGATGTCCAGCCCGGTGCAGTCGGCCGTCATGCCGGCCCGCATCGTCGAGGCAATCCGCGGGGCCAAATCGCGGCCCAAGGGGGTCGCTCCATACAATACGATCTGCGGCCGGTGTTTTTCGATCAGCGTGCAAAGCACCCGGGCGTAAGAACCCGTCTGATACTGCTTGAGCCGGGGATCCTCGACTACGTATACGTTGTCGGCCCCTTGGGCGATCAGGCGCTTGGCCGACTCGCCAACGCTCGCGCCCGGCAGTACGGCTCCCACGCCGACTCCCAACCGGTCGGCCAATTCCCGGGCCTTCCCGCATAACTCCAGCGCAACGTCGTGCAGCACGCCGTCTTCCTGCTCGGCAAAAACCCACACTTCTCCGCTACGGTTCGGTTCGATCATCATCTCTCTCGTGCGCTATCAACTAACGGCTAAGGGCCGGCGTGGAAACAACTGTCGCCTTTCGCTCCGCGAAAGTGGCGTTCTTTCGCGGAGCGAAAGGCGACAATACGACAGTTATTGTTTGCGCGATCCTAACCCAATGTGCGGTCCATTACCAACTCGTGGACCATTTGCCGAATACCCTCTTCGGTAGCCGGAACTTCGCTGTGGTCTTCCTTGGTAAGCACGATCGACTGTACGCGGAAAACCTTCGTCGGCGAACCGGCCATGCCGCAACGCGACAGGTCGGCCCCGATATCGTCCAGATCCCACTGCTCGATCAGCAGACCTTGGTCTTTCAACATTTTGGCCCGACGGTCGGCTTCGGCGTCGCGCTCTTCGTCCGAGGCGTCGGGCATCTCCGAGCGGAGCCGACCGGCCAGTTCGGCGGCAACCGCCGCTCGCTTATGACGCATCACTCGCTTGGCAGCCGGCGGACGCGGGCTGTTGGCCGTGTCGAGCACGGTGATCAGGGCGGGCAGTTTGACCTCGACCACTTCCCAGCCGCTGCCGATGTTGCGGCGAATTCGCGCCACGCCATCGTCCATCCCGACCACTTCCTCCAGATAGGTGACCTGGGGGATGCCAAGCTTCTCGGCACACTGTGGGCCGACCTGGGCCGTGTCGCCGTCGATCGCCTGCCGACCGCAGAAGACGATGTCGAAGCGGCCGATCGCCTTGACGGCCTGGCTGAGGATGTAGCTGGTAGCCAACGTATCGCTGGCCGCCGCCCGCCGATCGGTCAGAAGAATCGCCCGATCTGCCCCCCGAAAGAGGCAATCACGCAGGACATCGGCCGCCTTGGGGGGGCCCATGCTCAGGACGGTTACCGTCCCGCCATGTGCGTCCCGGACCTCCAGGGCCGTTTCCAGGGCGTGCAGGTCCTCCGGGTTGAAAATGGCCGGCAAGGCCGCCCGATTGACGGTCCCGTCATCCTTCATGGCATCGGCCGTAACGTTGGCCGTGTCGGGAACCTGTTTCACACAAACAATGCTGTCGTATGGCACGGCGAATAACTCCGCAAACCACTTGTGGCTACACCGCGCACGGTCCAACATCGCGATCACACCGCGACCGCTAGGTAAGGCGGAAACAAAGCCTCCGACCGTGCAGCGTATAAAACCCCGAAGGTTACCAGTCCGTGCCGAGCGGGTCAAGCCCCGCTTCTTGTGAAACTAGGGAATCCCGGGGGACTGTGCGGTTTTCGCAAAGGCCCCGTAGCCATTAGCAGGGTGAGTTTTCTGGCCGAAAGTTGTCGGTTGGTCCGGGCACCAGCAGTGTCTGGTCGGTTCCGTTCCGATCGTGCCGATTGGGTGTCTTCTTAGGCGGCCGATGGTTCCCACTGGGTAATCTGCGGCGGACGAAGGCAGCGGCAGCAAACCTGCCGCTCGATGGTGCCGATCCTTATTAACACTGGTTCAAGCGCGGGCACAGTTAGCCCTGTCGCCTGCGAGCGGAAGAGTGGTACTACCAATTTTAGAGACCGGATAGCATGCTGCGAACAATGACGATAACCGCACTGGGCCTGGGCATTGCGGCCTTGGGGCCAATGGCCATATTTTCCGGGCCCGACATGTGGGCGACCGTTAAGGACAAGGTTTCCGGCCTTGCCGCCACGAGCACGACGGAGCCCAAGCCGGAGACAACGGTTTCGGCCAGCCCACCCGAATTGGCCCTGGAGGGCTCGCCCAGCCGCGATTTGGCCGACGTGCTGAGATTCAATATCACCCCCGGTTGGGTAACGCAGAGCTGGCCTCGGGTGTCGACCGGATTGGCGCATCTACAGATGCAGGGCTATCGCGTACCGCTGGTGACCGGCACCGGCGAGGGCGACCTGGCCGGCTCGCTGACCTATTACTTCGGCCCGCGCCAGAAGTTGCAGCGGATCAGCTTCCAGGGCAGCACGGGCAACGCCAACAAGCTGGTCAAATTCCTGACCACCGAATACCACTTCACGCGTCGGATAACCAACGACGCCGCCTTGTTCCTCTACGAGGTTCCCGACGCGACCGGAAAGGTGGTTAGCCAACTCGAGATCCGCTCCGCTCAGGTGGTCCGCTCGGACCAGCCGCTCCAGCGTTTCGACATTTCGCTGGTAATCGAACGGCCGGAATGACGCGAAGGACGGTTATCACGCAAAGACGCTAAGGGGCCGTTGGGTGCCACTGCTGGCTTGCCCAGCAGTGCCTTGGCAGCGATTGCACTTCTCACTGCTGGACAAGCCAGCAGTGGCACCCATCACTCTGATCGAGACGGGCTTGCTACCCCCGGCCTTCGGCGCTAGTGGGGGGTTCGTACTCGAACTCTTTCCAGACCATCGGCCGGCGGTGCTTTGGCTCGATTCGGAGCATGACCTGGCCGTTCTGGAAGATGCGTACCGTGCCGTTTGACTGGCTGACGGAAACGGCCACCGCGTTAGTTTCGCGACTGATGGCGGCGGCCGCCCAGTGCCGGCTGCCGAGTCCCTTTGATAGGGTGATGGTGGCCGCCGAAGCATCGACGTAGCGGCAGGCCGCCTCGAGCGTGCCGTCGGCCGAGACAATGATCGCCCCGTCCATCAGCGCGATTTCCTTGACTCCCTCTCGCACGCGATGGTCGTTGAGGTTGCGTTCCTTGCGATTGTAACCTCGCACCGGATCGAAGCCGACCGGATGGCTGCAAGCCAGCACTTTGCGAGAATCGCCCACCACGAACAGCGTGCCCACCGGTTGGCCTTCGCGTCCTTCGCGGCCGATTTCCACGGCCAAATCCACGACAATCTTCAGCGTATCGAGCGGAACACTGGTTTCCAGCGTTCGCAAGTCGCGTCCGGTGAGTCGATCGAGGTGTTCACCCAGGCGGATCACGCTGAGCGAGTCTATTGTGTCTGCTTCGAAGCCGCTGTAGAGGGCCACGACACAGGCGCCCGGGCTGAGGATGTCGTCGGCCACCGCCTCCAGGAGTGCTTGAGTGAGCCGCTCGTAGACGGGGCTGTCGACCATATCGAGCACGATGGCTTCCAAGCCGGCTTCCCCGGCACCTTCAAGCTGCTCGGCCGTGTCGGCGGCAACCAGGATCCTCACGTCGCCGGCACGTTGTTTCAAGCGTTGCCAGTCGGCTGGACCATCCAGGAGAAGCAATACGGCATCCGCGCCGGCCGACCCCGATAGCACGGTCGCCAGATTATAAAGGGTCTTGAACCGATCTGTCAGTCGTAGGGGTTTCATCCCTCCCCGTTTGGCATTTTGCCGTTGGTGCGTGGTTTTTCGGTGATCTTCGACGGGCGTCCGGCCGCCCGAATGTGGGTCCCGCCATTGTTTTGAGACCGTATCCATGTCGCAAGTTCGCCGGAGAAGAAATAGCAGGAAGAAATGGCGGAAAACTGGCGAGATCGATCCGTCGGCGGGTGGGGCGCCGGATTGCGGACCTCGCGACCCGCCTCATGGTACAAGTTTTTCGATACCGAGGCAACTGCGAACTGGAGAAAACAGGGGGGCGGGCGCAGGAACGGGTTTGCGGAACCTCAATGGATCGGTGACACGTTGGTAGC
>CAZDHN010000096.1:0-13188 GCA_964505115.1 uncultured Planctomycetaceae bacterium | reverse complement strand
ATCAGGCCCGATAACCTTGAGTGAAGACTCAAACCAATTGATTGCCTGCCCAAAACGAGGGCCCTGCGCCTCTGAATCATCCAGATTGACAACTTCCGCCAGAAATAGCTGATTCGGCCGAGCGCCAACTTCCGCAAGTGCCTTGATCTTCGAGGATGAACCCGCGTCCTTGGTGGCGGTTCCAAGACTGACTGTAACTTTCTCTTCGTCCGTGGTGGTCCTGGTGAAGAGGTTGCGCTCATTCTTGCCCTGGTATACACCCAGCCATTCCTCGTGGACGCGGTCAACGTCGAAACACATGCCGTAGCGGAAGACCTTGCCTTCCTGAACGTATTGCAGTTCAAAGACGGTTGGTTCGGTCGGTGATTGGTCATCCAGAAGGAACGGTTTGTAGGTGATCGGCTTGCCCGGCGCCGTGCCGCGCATGACCATCCGCTGTATGAGGTCAATTGCCTTGACGAGATTCGACTTGCCCGCTCCATTCGCTCCGTACAGTGAAGCGACACGAAGAGCGTGTTCATCCGTGCCTGGAACCGGATGGCAGTGAGGTGATTCGTCAGTCGCCCCAAGCCGTTTCGAGGCCAGCAGGTTAAACGTCTGCTCGGCTCGGAACGAACGGAAGTTGGTGACCGAAAATGAAAGTAGCATATCGCATTCCCCGGGTGACTTTTTCGCAATAAGCCAGCGGCATTCACTATCTCATCGGCGCGAAATACCGACAACTGTGATATTATCACGCCTACTGGCCCAATTGCAAGGTCGTCACGGAGAAGATACCTGCAAACCACCCTATCGTGCGGGTTGGCTTGCGCGTTCTGTATCGTCTGCGCCAGGCCAGAACCACACCATTGGCTCGACTACTCGTCATCCCCGAGGACGCTGCGACTCGGATGCCTTTAGGGCGCTGTCCAATTACACCACCTCATACCCCTTGCGTTGTTCGCGGGTGAGTAGGGCGTTGGCTTGGGCGTCGCCGGGGAAGGTTTCGCTTTCGGGGTCCCAGGTGAGTTTGCGGCCGAGACGCATGGCGATGTTGCCCAGGTGGCAGGTGCTGACGCTGCGATGCTGGCTCTCGACGTTCGAGATTGGCAGCTTGCGGGCCTTGATGCAGTCGAAGAAGTTGCCCATATGGTTGACGATCGCGTCGAGCTTGCCCATCCGCTCGGGCCGGTCGAGGTTGTCGAAGTCGTAGACCTTGAACTTGTCTCGCGGCAGCGGCTTGTCGGCCAGTTCGTCGACCGGTGTTCCGGAGATGGAGCCCCGGTTGACGAATATCCGCCCCTCGCTGCCGCTGAACATGATGCCGTTTCGGCCGTGGTCGGCCACGGTCATCTCGACGCCGTTGGCGTACTTGTATCTGACGGCGTAGTCCAAAGCAACGTCGTAGCCGTTGGGCGTGTTTGGGTACTTCGCCTCGGCGTCGATCTCGACGGGCAGCGAGTCGATACCCCACTGGGCGATGTCCAAGTGATGCGCGCCCCAGTCGGTCATCTGCCCGCCCGAGTAAGCGTACCACCAGCGGAACGTGTAATGGCAGCGTTCCTCGATGTAGGGTACGTTGGGCGTTTGGCCCTGCCAGAGTTCCCAGTTGATCGATCGCGGCGGGTCGCTTGGCTGGAAGGGGCCGCCCACCTTATTCTTGCCCATCACCACCTCAACTTTCTGGAGCTTGCCGATCCGTCCCTGGCGGACCATTTCGACGGCCTGGCGGAAGCGGTGATCGCTCCGCTGCCAGGAGCCCACCTGCACGACGCGGCCCGTCTCGGCCACCACCTTGCGGATCAGCTTGCCCTCGTCGATGGTGAGCGTGAGCGGCTTCTCGCAGTAGACGTCTTTGCCGGCGCGGCAGGCGTCGATGAGTATCTTCGTGTGCCAGTGATCGGGCGCGCCGATGGTCACCACGTCGATATCCTTGCGATCCAGCAGCTTGCGGTAATCCTCGTAGATTCTCGGCGTGCTGCCAAAACCGGCCCGGGCCTGCTCGCGGACGTTCCGGTCGATGTCGGCGATGGCCACGATATCGCCGTGGTCCTGGGCCTTTAGGGCGATAACCGTGCCCTGGTATCTCATGCCGATCGAGCCGATCCGCGGGCGATCGTTCTTCGACTTCGGCTTGTCGGCCGCTTTGGCGTCGGCCGTGAAGACGTAGGGCGTGATGCCTCCGGCGGCCAATGCGGCGGCCGAGGTCTTAAAGAAATCGCGGCGGGTGGTTGGGTTCATGTGTATTCACTCCCATGAGGTAGGGTGGTTGATTTCAAGCAAGTTTCTGAAACGCCTGTTGCGTGCCGGGTGTCACTGCTGGCTTGTCCAGCAGTGTTCTTGTCGGGCTCATGCTTAGCACTGCTGGACAAGCCAGCAGTGGCACCCCTCTTTCAACGAGTTGCTAACTCGACCTCCAAGTCAAGGCATTTACCCCAGGCAGTCTGCCAGGTATTTTCTCGCCCGGTTTATCTCGGCGGTTACCTGGTCGATCGTTTCCAGGATGGGGATGCCTCGGGGCGTGGGGTGCATGAAAATCTGGGTCCGGCCGCTGTAGTTGATCTTGGCCAGCGCGGCCAGGATCGGGCGGAAGTCCAGCGTACCACGGCCGGGCATCTGCTCCAACTCCTGCTCCTTCGGCATCTGCTTCATACAGCCTTGCACGTGCTGCCAAGCGTAAAAATGCACCAGCTTGGGGCCAAGGTCCTCGATCAGCCGGGCAAGTAGCGCGGGGTCTTGCGGCAGGTGATACGGGGCCATGGCGATGCCCAAGTTGGGCGATTTGGCGTATTCGGCCAGGTAGCGGAGCGATTCGGGCGAGTCGATCAGTGCGTTGCCGTGGTTCTCGATGCCGATTACCACGCCATGCTCCTCGGCCGCCGCCACGTGCGGTTTCATCTTCTCGACGAACTCCTTGACCGCCCGACGGCACTGGTCGCCCTTAACGTCCTTCGGACCGCTGCTGCCGGTGATCACCAGCGTGGCCCCGAACCGCTTTAGCACCGGCAACTCGGGCGCCAGGCCGAAGGGGCCCAGGTCGTATCGGGTGGTCATACCCAGCCGGACCTTGTTTTCGGCCAGCAGTTGAGCGAACCGGTCATGGCCCATGGCGTCCATCTGCTCGCGCTGGTCGCCGTGCCGCTTGGGCCAAAGGTCGATCTCGGTGGCGCCGATCTTGCGCACCTCGGGCAGGATATCTTCGAGCTTCAAGGTGCCGTACATACAGGAGGCCAGCGCGTAGCGCAGCGCGAAAGGCTGCTTCTCGTCCGCCTCCAGCCGCGCGGCCCCAAGCAGCGCAGCGCTCGGACCGGCCGCCAGCAGCCGGCACATTTCACGTCGGGTAAGTTGCATTGTTAAGCTAGGGATTAGGGATTGGGGATTAGGGATTAGGGGTGAAGTTGTTACCTTTAACTATCAACTACTCACTACCAACTACTCACTATCAACTATCAACTACCTTTGAGCATCTCCATGAACTTCTTCATAAACGGGGTGTTATCGTGCCAGGTTCTAGCAGTAACCAGATTGCCTGCGACGACAACCGGCTCGTCGACGTACGTTGCCCCGCCTTGCTCGGCGTCGTAGGCGCACTTGGCCACGGTTGTGACGGTACGGCCGCGGATGCAATCGGCGGCCGTGACGATCTCGATTCCGTGACAAACCACGGCCACCGGCTTGTTGGCCTCGAAGAAGTGCTTGGTGATCCGCATCAGGTCCTGGTCGTAGCGGATATACTCGGGCGCCCGGCCGCCGGAGACGAACATGCCGACATACTCGGTCGGGTCGACGTCGCGGAAGGCCACGTCGGCCTTGAGGTGGTAGCCGGGCCGTTCTTGGGTCATGTCCCAGGGTACGTCCGAGTTGGGCGGCACTTCGTGCAATACGGTATGGTAGAGTCGGGCTTCCGGACCCGCCACTACAACCTCAAAACCGTCCTCCGGTATCCGGAAAAACGGATAAAGCGTGTCCATCGCTTCCGTGGCATCGCCGATGGGCATCAAAACCTTGGGCATCTTTTTGTTCTCCTCTTGGGATAGTACTGTTGAAGGCAATGCAACAGCGACTGATGTCGCTGCGACTATTTGACACATTTCGCGTCGGTTCAGTTTTGTTGGTTTGATTGGAATACTCATATGGGATTGCATTAAGAACGGTTTGTCGGTTGTCACGGTTCGCTGCTACTCAGTCCAGTGTTCTTCTCCGCCACGGTTGCTTTTGGGGTCAATATAACCATTCCCCAAGGTCCTAGCGAGGGCACCGAGACCCTTGTGTAGTCCCCTTTGACTTCGATCTGAACGTCTTGTTTCCGGCTGAGCAATGAGAAGTCATCGCTTTCTTCTGCCTTGGCATGGATTGCTTTGTCGTAGGCCGGCGGGATGAGTAGATTCGCGCTGATCGACTTGTGGCCGAAGAAACAGGCCGTTCGCAGTTCGAGCACGCAAGGCTTCGAGTCGTCGCGCCAGTCAACTACATGAACCACAACCGGAGCGTCGGGTTCGCCAGGATGAGCACGAGCAACAGCAAAAACGTCTTTTGCGTCTATCGACATGGGCAACGCTTTCCCATATCGCTCTTCCGTGACCTCTCCGCCCGCTACGGCGGCGTTTTCGTAAGCGTCAAGAAAATCCGCGTTTGCACGCACGAAACCGTAAAGATCGGCGTATTCCTTGGGTTTCCCGAAGATGCGAGGGTGTTCGCCATGGTAGACGTCGTATGGCACGAGGATGTGGCCGCCACATGCGTAAGCCAGTGCTATGAGACGTCGTGTTAGGGGAACACTAACGCTACCAAACGTGAAGACTTGAGCCCTGCCCTGACTCGTGGCATCATTGAATACCTTGAAAAGGTGATCTGGTTTCCCCGAACGTTCGGGCAGTTCGGCTATGCCGTATTCGAACAGATCATAGGGGAACCCACTTCTTCCGTCCCAGTTATTTGAAGAAAAGGGAACATGGCGCCCCGCATGGCGGTCAATCTCTTTTCGCATATGTGAGAAGAACTCCTTCACCGATACTTTCTGGAAGGCTTTCTGCTGTTGTTTACCTTGTTCCAGCGGCATGCCGAGCTCTTTGGCCTTTTCTTGGCAATGTGGACAATAGCATCCACCCCAATCCGCGGCCCTGAAATTGAGGCCCGGGTCGTCCATGTGAATCGTGTCGACGCCGGCATCAATGAGAAGTTTTGCGTGTGCAAGATAGCTTTTTCTGTACTCCGGACTGTTGACACATCCCCACCAAGGCTTCACCTTCCATTTCCGCATCCATGGGGCCGTGATAGGCTGTCCCGCTTTGTCCAACACACGACCTTTGTCTCTTGCGTGTTCTCCCGGCGCATCTGGAAGTATTGTATTGAGAGTTCCGCCAAACTTATAACCATGCTTCCTGCATTCACGAATCCATGCGGGATCAATGCTGTAGACCCAATCCAAGCGGGTTGCATGAAACACGGCGGCGTCACGCAATGTGTCGTGAGGATCCTTGTTACCGCAGGGGCGTTTCCAACGGCTTGAAAAACAGACATCACTGTATTGTGGCGCGCCTGGAGGACGGTTCGACTTTACGGCTATGTCGAAGACGGTCCTTGTTGGTTGCGTGTCATTTTCGGCAGCGTGTGTCGCGACAGTTAATGCCACCACGACAAACAGGGGACATAGACACTTCATCGGTGCTCACTTCTTTCTAAGTATCCAACTTCTTTCCTGGACCGTTCGGTACGGCCCAGTGATCTTTTCGGTATGTCCGCTTGACCAGGGCGTTGGCTTCCGGGTCGTCCACGATTTGCTCGGTTTTGGGATCGAAAACGAGTTCTGCCTTGCCGGTACGGGCCAGGATATTGCTCAGATGGCAGAGTGTGGCCGAAAGGTGACCGATCTCGATGTCGGCGTTCGGCCGCCGGCCGGTGCGGATCGCATCGAGAAAATCGGCACAGTGATCGCCTGTATTGTATTTGCCCTGGGCCTCCTTGGTGAGCTTGTTCTTTCGACCGAAGAGCTGCCAGCCCTTCTGCATGTCGATCGTCAGGTAGCCCTCGTCGCCATAAAACGTGCAACCGTCTTCACAGTCCTCTTGCACGTAGGGCGTCCAAATCCGCTGCTCGTAGACGAGGAGTTGCTTGGGGCGAGCGGCGCCGTCGCCCGGATACTCGAACGTCACGTACTGAGTGTCGGGGAACTGCTGGTCGTCGTCGAAGTACAGTTTGTCGCAGAACCCGGCGACCCGCCTGGGATGGGTCTTCATGTCCAGACCCCACAGCGCGATGTCCATCTGATGCGTGCCGCGGTTGCCGGCGTCGCCGGTGCCGAAATTGTACCACCAGTGCCAAAGGTAATGAAGGCGGTTCTCCTGGTAGGGCATCATCGGCGCCGGGCCTACCCACATATCGTAGTCCAGACCAGCGGGCGGCTGGGAAGGCTTGTGGTGGCCGATGTTCACCCGCTGCTGACTGGTCCATGTCTTGGCGATCAGCACTTTGCCGACGGCTCCCTCGCGGACCAGGGCGATGGCGTCCTGAAACACCTTCGTGCTGCGCGTTTGGGTGCCAACCTGCATCACCCGGCCGCTACGCCGGGCGGCCTCGATCATCCGCCGGCCTTCAGAAATGTTGTGCGAGCAGGGTTTTTCCACGTAGACATGCTTGCCCGCCTGACAGGCGAGGATCGCCGCCGGCGCATGCCAGTGGTCGGGCGTGGCAATCACGACGGCATCGACCGCGCGGTCGTCGAGAATCCTCCGCAAGTCGGCCACGGCGTGATCCGCGCCGAGCAACTTCTTCACCTTCTCCGCGCGGCTCTGTTCGGGATCGCAGGCGTAGGCGATCGTGGCGCCCAACTTCCGCAGTTCCCCGCCGTCGGTGCGGCCTCGCGCGCAGCCGGCCACGCCCACGACAATTTGCTCGTTGGCACCCCGGGCTTGTATCGCCGGAACGGCAAGCCATGCCGCCGAGGAGGCCGCGCCAACGGCCGCTTGCTTCAAGAAAGTTCTACGATTGGGTGAGTTCATGTGGGGCTCTTCGATTATGAGGCGATGCTTACGATCATACCGGCTCTGGGACCGATTTTGCATTGTCTGTTGCCAGTTTCCGATTATAACACGACGTAACCTCTTCGGATCAATCAGTTTTTGCGTAAAACGCTTCAGGTTTTGCGGCAGTTCCCTCTTGGAGTTCTCATTGGCGGATCCGCTCGCTGTTGTCAGTCGGACTTGAGCGGGAAGTCAATCGCGGCGTCGCCGGGCTCGACTTCGGCGGCTAGTTCTGTTTCTTGGTTGTATCGGGCAGGAAGGGTCTCGTCGACCACGGTCTCGCCGTCGGCGGTGGTGAGGGCGGAAAATGCTTCGTAACCGCACGTACCCAAGTTCACGCAGTTTGCTCCAACTCGCCCTCACCCTAACCCTCTCCCAAAGGGAGAGGGGACCGACCGCCAGCCTTTCTCCGCAACAGAAACTCATCAGTATTGTCCTCGAATTACTTCCCCGCAGTTGTAAGTCGACAGGCACTTGAGAATCCACGAGTCGATGTTTTTCACGATCCCTTCTTGCTTTCCGCCGGCGCCTTCGAGCAGCGTTCGAAGATGTTGCCGCGATAGAGATTCGGGCACGGCTTTCCGAAGCGATCCGGCTTGATAAGCAATGCGGTCGAATCTTTCTCGTCAAATCCGGAAATGTAATTGTCAATCAGCTTGAATCGGCCGGCGACAACAACTGCCTGCTTGACGCCCGTCGCCTGGCCGCGCGTCACGATGTTGTTTCTAAAAAGGGACGTGTCGCTGCCGTACGAATCGAGCACGACCGGCTGCGCGCAACCGGTAATGGTGTTGTCGTGGATGTTCCAGTTGGCGGAGTGCGGCGGGAAGACCTCGAACTGATCTCCCACTTTCATACTATGCGCCTTGGTGAGCTTGAAGCGCAGCGACTCGGGATCGTACGAATCGAGCGTGGACATGCCGCTCGCCTTGTCTCCCGCGACCCAGGCAAGACCCCACCCTCGATACAGGTGCGACGTTCGCCATCCCATGGGCAAGCCTTTCTGGAGAAACGTGGCGGGATCGATCACCTCCTCGACCTTGGCCCGGATGCGGCTGGTGCGGATGCCGTAGGCGCAGTTTCGGACGAGGTTGTCGTGGACCGTGATGTTGACGGCCGGGTCTTTGATCCATATGCCCCAGACGCGTTGGTCAACCGGTCCGCGAACGTAGATCTGGTTGTCGGCAACGCTCACATCGGAGGAAGACACTTCGATGCCCGTTCGCTGCCTGGGTTTCTCGCCGTTGTACGTCATGTCCACGATGTTGCCGGTGATCACGATGTTGCGGGCGGGATAACCCCTGTGCATCTGGCTGTCCGCGGCGCGGATCGCCGTGCCGTTGAAATTGACGAACAGATTGTTGGCTATCGTCACCTGCCTTGCGCCGCGGGTGACCGCAACTCCCGCGCGGCCCGTGAAGGTGCCCTCCAGAACGTTGTCCCTGATCACGGCCTGGCCGCAGCCGAGCTTATGCAGGTGTTCCGACCGGGCATCGTAGTTCCCGATGACGAACCCACCGGCGGCGTTGCGCACGTAGTTGCCGATGCACCTGACGAACTTGCCCGGGCCCTCGTAGGCGTAGGACCCGATGTCCTGAACACGGCAGTAGAGAACGCTGGTGTTCTCCCCGATGTCGTTGTTGTTGAAGGCGTTGAATCCACAGTCCGTTACGGAACAGCGGAGGAATGTCAGGGATCTGGTATAGTGCTCGGGCGTCTTCTCGCCCGTGCGGCAAGGTCCCTGCGAGTAGAAGCATTCGTTTGCCATTTGGCTGGCATGGACGTTCTCGATGAGGACGCGCTCCGTGCTTCTGATGAAAACGGCTTGACACCGCTTCAGCGCCATGCCCCAGAACCGGAAGCCGGTGCCCGTGATGATCGGGCCGGCATGATCGCCACGTTTGCCGTGACCGACCATACGGAAATTCCGGATCGTGACTTCCTTGCCGTATGTCAGCCGGAACACCGGACCGGTGCCCTGGGTGATATCCATGACCGTGTTCTCTCCGCTGGCGCCCTCGACGCGAATTGACGACGCATCCTGGAACACCAGCCCCCGCGCCAACCGATACCGGCCGACCGGGAAGAACAGGTTCCGCTTCTCTTTCATGGCCCGATCGATAATCGCCTGAAGCACGACGCTGTCGCAGTGCCGCAGCGCCGCGGCTTTGACGGTCTTGTTCGGTACGTCCTTGAGCCAGAACGTTTTGCCTTCGATTTTCTCGATGAAGGTTACCAACTGAGCGCGCGCGGCGAACTGGATGACGTGCCCCGATTGCCAGTCGGTCTTTCGGAAACGAATCTGGACGCCCCCGCTCAGGTCGACCCACTGCTGCGTGAGGGGCACTTTCGTTCCCGGCCAGGTCTTGCCCATGTCGTCGGACCAGCGGAACGTGAGCGGGTCGGTGCCGTCGATAGCCATGAGAAACACGAGCCATTTGCCCGTGCTGCCGTCGAATCCGCGGATTTGCATCTCATCGTTGAGTGTTTTCGGATTCCGGTACGGCGCCCCCGGTCCCCGGATTAGCGCGTCCGGATAGTGAGCATTGCACCCTTCAATCATTACCTCCTGCCCCACCTTGAAGTCGCCCACGTCCTTCACGGTGATCTTGTTGGAGCCGGCGGTGGTGGATGTCGTGGTCTCAAACTCCGAGCCCGACGCACCGCACTCCTTCACGTTCAGCCAGCCGGCCGAGCTCCAGTCGCCGGCAACAGCCGCGCCACCCGGCGGAACAAGAATGCCAATAACCGCCAAGGCGGCGAATGCACGGGCTCCACTCATGATGGTTACGGTGCAAGGTTCAGGCAGATACCTATTCATTAGTAGTCTCCTCTTCATTAGTAGTCTCCTCGAATTACTTCCCCGCAGTTGTAAGTCGACAGGCACTTGAGAATCCACGAGTCGATGTTCTCGCTGAGGAAACGCACCGAGCCGTCGGCCAGGCCGAATTGAGCGCCGCCCGGGTGTTCGCTGCCCGGGTGCTCGAAGTGATAGTTGTTCATATCGCCGTACTGGACGTCGAAGAGCGTACTCACGCCGCCGACGGCCCAGCCGTCGTGGGTGGTTGACCAGCACCTACTCAGTCCCCCGGGGCGGACGCCGGTCATCCGCTGGAGCTCTCCGGTCATGATCGTACTGGACGTGCCGTCGTGAATGTGCCCGATCTTCACGCTCGCGTAGGGCGTGAAGATTCCCTGGGTACACACGCCGTTGTCTCGCGTGATTTGGGTGTGGCTGCTGAAGTTATGCTCGCAGGGGTGGACGTGATCCCCGTCGTGGTCGTCCCAAAAACAGTTGCCGTAGCCCATCGAGCCGCCGTAGTCGGTCCCGCCGGCGTCCCAATCCTGGAACATCTGAAAGGCAATGTCCTTCGAACGCACCCCGCTACGCCGGCTGGGGCAGTAGAAGGCGGCCACGTCGGTCTTGGCAACCGCCATGTTGCCCAAGACGTTTTTGCTGAAGTCCCACTGGTCGTATAGCGAGTTCTGTTCGATGTAGGGCAGTATCTGGAGCATCCAACTCGTGCCGTGCGAACCGGTGGTGGCCTCGCCCCAGATATCGAACGTGCCGGGCAAGTCCACGGGAATCACCGCCGGCGGCAACGACCGCACGGCCGTGGCGTAATTGTGCAGAGCCAGGCCGATCTGCCTGAGGTTGTTGGCGCATTGCGTCCGCCGGGCCGCCTCCCGGGCGCTCTGCACGGCCGGCAACAGCAGCGCGATGAGGATGCCGATGATCGTGATTACGACCAGCAACTCCACTAGTGTAAAGGCGCGGCAACGGCCAGTTCGCATGGATTGGCAACCTCACCGTTTGCGTCGCCGGCGTGCAACGAGCAAGCCCAACCCGCCAATGGTCAGGAGGACCAGCGCGGAAGGCTCGGGTATAAACCCGGTAAGCACAACGTTGTCGAACCGCAGGCGACCCGATGAATAGCCGCCGCCAATATTCACGTCATAGAGGTAGATCCGAAGCGTGGTCTCCTGGGTGATGCCTTGCAGGAAGGGCGTGCCACTCAGATTGATGCTGTAGTTGACAAACGTACCGGTCCCGAGAGGGGTGTCGGGGAACGTTCCGGCGGCGATCAGCGTCCCATAGTTGTCGCCGCCGCCGCCGGGATCCTCGTCGGCGCGAAGCGAGTACGCCCGCGGCGAGTCGATCCGCTCGCGCGCGACATCGAAGGTTAGGCCGGTCAGGTTGAAAGAGACGTTGGGTTCCGGCGTGATGCTGAAGGTAACGTACTCGTTGGCGATGATGGCCTCTGACTCGGTCTCGGACGTCAAACCTCCCTCATACATAATCAGGCTATGTTTGGGATTTCCGGCGCTGCTGGAACCCCAAACGATCCCGCTCCCTCTGGCAAAATCATTTGCCGTGGACCAGGGGTTGGTGTTGCTGGAGGAGAGATCCAGGGTGTAGCTTGTGCCGAACCGGTAATCGGCCAGCATATCCCCAACGGCGGCGGTTCTTCCCAGAACCGCCAATACCAGCACCGCGGTAGCCAGTTTTCCAATCGAGTTACTCATGAGATCGCCCGCCTTTCGAGAAGAGTCGCGAATTGCCAGGAGAACGCAGCAAGAAGCCAATTTCCTCATATCGAACAGAAGGTAACGAAGCAAACGAAGATAACATACGCAGCTTTGCCGATTGGTTGTTCCGCCAACCGGTGTATTTCACCTATTGTTCCCGGATCACTTCCCCGCAGTTGTAGGCCGATTTGCCTGAGGTTATTGGCGCATTGCGTCGTCGGCGTGCACCGAGCAGTCCCAGCCCGCCAACGAGCAGAAGCAGCAACGTACCCGGCTCGGGGACTACAGTTGCTATGCCGTACTTCTGGCCCAGCCACCACTCGATCCCAAGCCGCTCGTTATAGCTGAACAGGGCATCGGCGTCGTCATGCGTGTAGATGATGATCTCGGCAATATCGCCGGACTTCGCGTTAGGTTTGAACGGTAGGCAAAGGTCCATCGCACTACCAGTAAACGTCGACAAGCCGAAGCCGTCCTTCGTGAAGGTCTTCTTGGACAGACCGTTCAGCCAGGCTTCAATTTTGTGAGCCGTTGTGCTGATAAGTATGGATATCGAAACCCGAAGGATTCGTGTACAAGGCAGCATTACTATTCTCGTCGCCATACACAAATCCGCTGTTCTGAAGATACAGCCGCGGGACCATGCCGCTGGAGGCGTTCGCGATTCCATACGTCTCGTTCATGACAATAAATGCGGTTAGCCGAAGGTCCGACAACTCGTTCTTCGTGAAGTCATCAATGAAAAGCAAGTCGCCGTCGCCGTCACTGTTAGTGTGGTCGAAGCGAACCACGGGCTTCCCGTTCTGTATGCTCGTCTTGTAGGTCGGATAGCCGTAGGTATCGCTGTACCTGACGGCCGAATAGCTGGTCGACTTGCATTCCCAAGGGTTTGTGCCGTCTGTTCCGATAATTGTTCCGTCGCTCGGATTATCGTTCGTCTGCCCGTCGCCGTCGATATCGTCGGCAGCCAGCCAGAGCTCCATTGTGCCGGGCAGACTAGCGTCATCGGGGCTGCGGGGTCCTGCGTCGGCCACTTGGCCAATACCAACGATCAGGGTTGCCACGATAGCCAGATTTCTAATCGAGTCGTTCATGAGACAGCCTGCCTTTCGAGAAGAGGCGATGATAGCCCAGGAGACACAACAAAGATACAATCCCCTAATCCGACACTATTATAACCTGCCACCCTTTTGCACTGTCAATCAGTTTCCACGTCAATCTCTTCAGGTTTTGCGGCAGTTGTTGTTAAGTCGGCCCGGGGGAAAGGCCGGGATACGGCGGCTCGGGTCGTCCTATCCTCGGGCCGATCACCAGGCGAGCAAGCGGTGTCATGGGGCGCGTAAATCCGGCCACCCAGGGGCGCGTTTGATACGTCCACCCAAGTGACGGGGCACCCATTCGTTTTGAGTTCCGGGGACAGGAGTTCCGGAACTCCCCGTCGCATCGCTCCCAAGAACCGCGGGGCGGGAGCCTCGCCCTCCCGACGGTTCTGTTAAGCCTAGCAAGCTCGCGGGCCAGTTCAGTAAACCAGCTTGCGAAAGTCGCGGATGGTGTGGAAGGTGAGCAGGTTGCCGTCGTGGGCGTCCTTTGCCCGATGGTCGCCCGAGCGGCTCAAAACGTGCAGGTCGTTGCCGTCGATCACCATGCTGGCGTAGTGTCG
>CAZDHN010000095.1:0-13192 GCA_964505115.1 uncultured Planctomycetaceae bacterium | reverse complement strand
CTTCTTGAGCCGCTCGGCCAGCCGCTCGCGGTAAGCTTCGACGACCAGCGGCGATCGACGCTCGATCTCTTCGAGGCTGGCAGCCGCCGTCCGGCAGTTCAACTCCAGATCGGCCGCCATCGCCTGCCCCTCCTCCACCCGCATCTCGTCCAGACCCTTAAGCGCCTCGACAAGCGTATCGCCGATTACCGGCCAATCGGCCGTGGCGTCGACCGCTCGATTTCCGCCTTCGTCGACCACGCCGGGAAGCAATAGCAACGATCCCAGCGGGATATCCTGCTCGACGGGCGACTGCTTCAGCCACTTGCTCAACTGCAAACGGTAGGCGGCCAGCACATCGGTATTGACGTGATAATCATCCGCCGACTTCGCCCTGTCGGTGCGCACGTTCACCTGAACCGTGCCGCGGCGGATACTCTTCCGCACAAGGGCTTCGATTTGGGAATCGAGCGATCCGTAGCCTTCGCCGGATCGAACGGAAACTTTCAAATAACGGCTATTGATCGAACGCACCTCGACCGTGACGGCCAATCCGTCCCGCTGGCAGTTCGCTTCGCCAAAGCCGGTCATGCTCAACAACAAGAGACGGGTACTCCTTCGGAAATCCAGCTACGGGTAAGGATCGTGATGAAAATCAAACCGGCTTTCTCCCCACCGGCCCCGTGCCGGTGGCTTGTCGGTTTGGCAACTAACCGACGGGCCACACATTTCTCCCTGTCCTTCTTTCCCGCGCTCTTCGCCGTAGCCGAAGAGCGCGGGAAAGAAGGAGATCGCGGGGGCTGACCGTTGTAGTTACCAAACCAACAAGCCACCGGGGCAAGCCCGGTGGGGGTGACTCAAATTCCGGTCTAATTCCTGTCCAAATTCTATACTCAACGCGGTCACAAACTGAGGTTCCGCCTTATCATGTAATGACGTCAAAAGCGCAGTTCATGGCCGTGCGTGGTATAAGTCACTTCCGGCCGTTTAGTCGTCGCCCTTGGGCGGCTTCGCGTCATTCTCTCCGGTCGGCGAGGGTTGCTCTTCGGAAGGCGTGGGCTGCAAACCATTTTCGACCTTCCCCTTTTGGCCCAAATCGGCTTCAAATCGACTCTCGGACGTGCCCAAAAACTTCACGCTGATCATGCAGAGCACGATCCAGAGCGTGGCCATGCCGATCGTGATTTTGGTGAACAGGTCGCCGGCTTTGGTTCCGAAGGCACTCTGCCCGCCCATGCCGCCGAAGGCTCCGGCCAGTCCGCCACCTTTGCCGCGCTGGATCAGCACGAGCACGATCAGCAACAGGGCTGAAACAAACAGCAGCGTCATCATCAAGTTTGTCAAAAATGGCGACATTTCTTATTTCCCGGCGATTATGCCCAAAAGGGGAGGCCCCCAAGAAAGGGCAGACAATGTTTTCAAGCTCCGGCGATTATGCCCATGAACAGGTCGACTTTGAGGCTTGCCCCACCCACGAGTGCCCCGTCAATATTCGGCTGCGACAGCAGCTCGGCGGCGTTGTCTGGCTTGACACTGCCGCCGTACTGAATTCGGACAACTTCGGCCGTCTCTTTATTGTAGCAGTCTTCCATGATTTTGCGAAGGTCGAGATGTACTTCCTCGGCCTGCTCGCGCGAGGCCACTTTGCCGGTGCCGATAGCCCAAACCGGCTCGTAAGCGATCACGATTTGTGCCATCTGCTCGGCTGAAAGCCCGGCCAGCGAGCCCTTGAACTGGCCGCGGATCACGTCGCCCGTCTTGCCGGCCTCCCGCTCTTCGAGCAGTTCGCCAACACAAACGATGGGCAGAAGCCCGGCTTCCAAGGCGGCGTGCACCTTTTTGTTGATATCGGCGTCCGTTTCGCCCATTACGTGCCGGCGCTCGCTGTGGCCAAGGATGACGTACTTGCAGCCCAGGTCCAGGAGCATTGCGGCGCTAATCTCGCCCGTAAAGGCCCCTTTGGGCTCATGGTACATATCCTGGGCACCCAGAGCGACGTTGGATCCGGCAATCGCCTTCCCGACCGCATCGATATAGACGCTTGGCGGGCAGACGGCGATGTCGACCCCGTCGACGCCTTCCGCCTCTTTCGCCAGCCCCTCGGCCAGCTTAACCGCCGAGGCACGATCCAGGTTCATCTTCCAATTTCCGGCAATAAACGGACGTCGCATCGAGCCAACTCCTCTTGTCTTGGTTCTATCTTGAATGTCGTGTAGCCGAATTCGCAAGAATTCGGTTCTTCGCATCGCGGCTGAATTCTTGCGAATCCAGCTACGGGTAAATCACTTCCGGCCGATCACGCGAATTTAGCCATCCTACCCGAATTGGCCCACCCGCGATAGGTGATGTCGGCAGCAAAAGAGGCGAAAAAGTCAGTCGGACGACCTACTCAACAGGTGGGGTGGCCGCGAAAGAGCCCAATATCTCGAGGCGGAGTGCTTTTCGCTCCAGCGCGGCCGTTGCCCGACGCACGCGGGCGTCGGTCTCGTGTCCCTCCAACTCGACGAAGAAGAGATACGCCCGCTTGGGGCCAGGAACCGGAAACGACTCGATCCAGGTCATATTTAGCCGGTTTCGCTTGAAAATGGCCATGGTATCGGCCAAGGCGCCGGGTTTGTGCTCCGTCTGGAACATCAACGCCGTCTTGTCGTTGCCCGTCCGCTCGGCGGAGTGATCGCCAATGATCGCAAATCGGGTGGTATTGCTCGGATTGTCCTCGATCTGCTCGGCCAGAATA
The DNA here is from genome assembly GCA_964505115.1 of uncultured Planctomycetaceae bacterium. Classification (GTDB taxonomy): domain Bacteria; phylum Planctomycetota; class Planctomycetia; order Pirellulales; family Thermoguttaceae; genus CAZDHN01. Next base: position 10,476 of record CAZDHN010000095.1, on the reverse strand, counting down.
TCCAGACCGTAGTGCACGCCGGCCTGCAGACTGGCAACCGCCGCGGCCCCGGGCTTCTCTTTGGCCAATTGGGCGGCGGTGGTGGTACTGGTCACCTCGATAGTCCGGGCGGAGGGTAGGTGCTTGGCCAGCCAGTTACGGCACTGCGATAAGGCCTGTGGCCGGCTGTAGACCTCCTTGATTTCAGTCCGCGGACACTTCGCCAAGAGCGTGTGGTGGATGGCCAACTCGACCTCTCCGCAAACGCGGACCGGCAACCGGGTGAACATGTCCAGCGTGTCGGCAATGCGGCCGTCGGTCGAGTTCTCGATGGGCACCAAGCCGAAATCGGCCTGGCGGCGGTTAACTTCCTCAAATACCGCGGCAATGCTCCCCACCGGAACGAATTCCACGCTCTGGCCAAAGCGGTGAATGGCCGCCAGGTGGCTGTAGCTATACATCGGCCCCAGCATGGCGACCCTGGTTTCGTGTAACAAGGCCCGGCTGCCACTGAGCAATTCTCGGAAAACGGCCCGAATGCAGCGCTCCGGCAGAGGCCCCTTGCCAAGCCCGGCCAGGCGTGCGAGCGTCTCGTCATCATGGCCCGGCACCGAGGCCGATTGGCCTTCAGCCTGCCGATATTTGCCGATTTTCTGAACCAGCGTGGCCCTATCGTTGAGCCGTTTGAGCAGATCGCGGTCCAGCCGCCCCAGCTTCGATTCGAGCAATTTGATGCTCGGTTCGCGGGCCCTGGTGCTCGGTTCGCGCGGAGGCGCGGCCTTCTTCTTTTTGGCTGTCGCCCGAGTTTTTAATTTTGCCTTGGCCATTGCGTTCATATCCCGTCGCTTTGCCCGACAATGCTTTGTCCCCTTGTACCGGCGACGAATCCACGTGTCAACCGACTGCCCGACTCCTGGCCAAGAAACTATCGAAATGTTCGTCCGTCGCACGCCTCCCGGCGTATACTCACACCCACTTTAGTCGTAGACAGACTGCAATCGGGCGGAATCTGTTTTCCGAATCGAGTGTTGCGACGACGGGTGGCATTCTCGCACGGTCCGTTCGGGTGGTGCCAAAATGGCAGTCGGGCAAGGCAATGTCCGACTCGCCGTGGATTAAGGACAAGGATGTCTTTCCGTAAGGCATTACCCAGCAAGCACTTACGGATACAGGCCGCGTCCGTGAATAAAACCGGCACGCTCTTTGCAAGGCACTATACTTCAAATCAGAGGGTGCCAAAGTCCCGCTGTTCACAAGGTTGTGGACAGTTGGTGACGGCGGCGGCTTCTGGCGCGAGAACCTGACCGATAATCGGCCGGCACTCCACTGGACGGCGGCCATATTCAAGAGACTGCGAAATACAACAGGAAGACCCGAAAGGAGCACATGATGGCTCAAGGCGAAAAAATCATCGGAATCGATCTGGGGACCACCAACTCGGTTGTCGCCGTTATGGAGGGTAAAGAGGCGAAGGTTATCCCAAACGCCGAGGGCAACCGCCTTACCCCCAGTGTGGTGGCTTACACCGACAAAGACGAGACACTCGTCGGCGAACCCGCTCGCCGTCAGGCGGTCACCAATCCCACGCGAACCGTCTACTCGATCAAGCGGTTCATGGGCCGTCGGCACAACGAGGTCGCCAGCGAAGAGAAGATGGTGCCTTACGGCATCGTGGGCGGCCCGGGCGACTACGTGAAGGTGAAAGTCGACGACCGCGAGTTCACGCCGCCGGAAGTCTCGGCCAAGACATTGCGGAAGCTGAAGGAGTCGGCCGAGGCGTATCTGGGTCACAAGGTGAACAAGGCGGTCATCACGGTGCCGGCCTACTTCAACGACTCGCAACGTCAGGCGACCAAGGACGCCGGTCAAATCGCCGGCTTGGAAGTGGCGCGGATCATAAACGAGCCCACCGCCGCTTCGCTGGCCTACGGGCTGGATAAGGACAAGAACGAGAAGATCGTTGTATTCGACCTGGGCGGCGGCACGTTCGACGTCTCGGTGCTCGAGGTTGCCGAGGGAGTATTCCGCGTCATCAGCACCAGTGGCGATACGCATCTCGGCGGCGACGATTTCGACGAGGTGCTAATCCACTACGTTGCCGACGAATTTCAGAAAGAGCAGGGAATCGACCTGCGAAAAGATACGATGGCACTGCAACGCCTTCAGGAGGCTTGCGAGAAGGCCAAGAAGGAACTCAGTTCGGCCCAATCTACCGACATCAACCTGCCGTTCATTACCGCCGACGCCACCGGGCCAAAGCACCTGCAGGTGAAGATCAGCCGCGCGCAGTTCGAACAGTTGGTCGACAGTCTCGTCGAACGTTGTCGAGGACCAGTCAACACGGCGCTGAAGGATGCCAGCATGTCGCCCAGCCAAGTGGACGAGATCGTGTTGGTGGGCGGTTCCACCCGAATCCCCAAGGTGCAGGAATTGGTCAAGTCGATCTTCAAGAAGGACCCTCACAAGGGCGTCAATCCCGACGAAGTAGTTGCGGTGGGCGCGGCCATCCAGGGTGGCGTGCTGGCCGGCGAAGTCAAGGACGTGCTGCTTTTGGACGTTACTCCGTTGTCGTTGGGTATCGAAACGCTTGGCGGCATCATGACCAAGCTGGTCGAGCGGAACACGACCATCCCGACCGAAAAGAAGCAGATCTTCAGCACGGCCGACGACAATCAGACGGCGGTCACGGTCAAGGTTTATCAGGGTGAGCGCGAGATGGCGGCTAACAACCGCTTGTTAGGTCAGTTCAACCTGGAAGATATCCCGCCCTCCCCGAGAGGCGTCCCGCAGATCGAAGTCTCCTTCGACATCGACGCCAACGGTATCCTCAATGTTTCGGCCAAGGACATGGGGACCAGCAAGACGCAGACGGTTCGAATCGAGCAATCGGCCGGCATGTCGGAAGCAGATATCGAGGGAATGCGAAAGGAGGCGGAGGAGAACGCCGAAGAGGATAAGAAACAGCGCGAGTTGGCCGAGACGCGCAACCAGGCCGACTCGATGTGCTTCCAACTCGAAAAACTCATCAAAGAGCACGACGAGAAGCTCAGCGACGCCGATAAGCAGGCCGTCAATCAGGCCATCGAGAAGACTCGCGAGGCCGCCAAGGGCGACGACGCCGAGAAGATCAAGGCGGCTATCGGCGAATTGGAGCAAGCGTCGCACGCATTGAGCAAGTCGCTCTACGAGGCGTCGGGTGCCCCGGCGGACGGTGCCGCCGAAGCGACGGCGGCCGGTCCGGAACCCGAAGCGGGCGAAGCGGCCGGTGAATCGTCCGGCGACGACGACGCCATCGACGCCGAATTCGAAGTTAAGGACTAGCGCTTGCTGCTTGATGGATGATCGCAGGGTGCCACTGCTGGCTTGTCCAGCAGTGCGAAGTACAGTCGCTGCCAAGACCCTGCGTCGCCACTCCTGCTCGATGTCGGCCCGCTAGGAACGGTGGAAATACGCGCGAATCGAGCCGGTAACGTGACGTACCTGTTCGGGCGTAAGTTCGGGAGAGATCGGCAGCGAGAGCGTGCGGCGAGCCAGGCTTTCGGTAACCGGGAAATCGCCCCGCTGGTAGCCAAGTTCCGTGTAAGCTTTCTGCAGGTGGATCGGCTTCGGATAGTGGATCAGAGCCTCGACGCCGTCCGCCCGGAGGTGGCTTAGCAAGGCGTCGCGCCGGTCGGTCTCGATGACAAACAAATGATAGACGTGCGTCGAATGCGGCGATCGTTCCTGGAAGGCGATGTCGCCCACGCCGTTAAGCTGCCGCCGATATTCTTCGGCGCGAGTCTGGCGAGCGGCGTTCCACGCCGGCAGGCGCGGCAGTTTCACGTTCAATACCGCCGCCTGGATTGTATCCAGCCGCGAGTTGACGCCCTTTTCGGGATGTTCGTACTTGATCTCCTGGCCGTAGTTGCGCAACAGTCGCAAGCGATGAACCAGATCGTCGTCGTTGGTGGCAATCAGACCGCCGTCGCCGAAGGCGCCGAAATTCTTGCTGGGATAGAAGCTGAAGCAGCCGCTTCGACCCATCGCCCCGCAACTTCGCCCTCGATAGGTTGCGCCCGGCGAATGGGCCACGTCTTCGATCACCGGCAAATCGCGCTGCTCGGCCAGTTCGAGGATCGGGTCCATCTCGGCCGCCTGGCCGGTCAGATGCACGGGAATGATGGCCCGGGTGCTGGGCGTAATTGCCGATTCGATTCGCGCTGCGTCGATGTTGTAAGTACGGGGATTGCAGTCGACCAGGACCGGCCGCGCGCCGACGCCGCTGACGGCCAGCGCCGTGGCGATGAAAGTGTTGGCCGGCACGATCACCTCGTCGCCGGGCCCGACGTTCATTGCCGCCAGCGACAATCGCAGGGCGTCGAGACAATTGCCGACTCCCACCGCGTGCTTCACGTCGAGGAAGCGGGCGAAAGCCTGCTCGAAGGCGGCCGTCTCCGATCCCAGGACAAAATCACCCCGCCGGGCAACTGCTAGAATTGCCGCCGCGATCTCATCTCTGATCGTTTCGTCGGCCTTCACCAGGTCACGAGAGGGGACGACGTACTCAGGCCGGCCGGCCGCGTGGCGCGGTTCAGTTCCCATCGTCAGACCAACTCCTCTTGCCGCAACAATTGCACGAGGTCTTGCGCGACCAGCGGCGCGGAGATGAACTTGCCTTCCAGGATGGAGTAGAACCCGGGTGACGAGGGGTGAGCGACGATCTTCGTCTGTCGGGCGCTGTGCATGTCATGCACCGGCACGGGCCGAGATCCCCACAAGGACCGAACAAACTCCAGTCGGTCCATGAAGGGGAAATACTGCCGCCCGTGTTCGACCATCTTCTCCCAGTTGGAGTCCATTTTGTCCGGTTCTTCATAGACAAAGCCGTCTTGGCGACGATGCACCGAATGAATCACGTCGTAGACCAGGACCAGATCTCCTTGCCCGGCCAGCGGCATGATCGATTGAAACGGACCGTCCATGACGGTCAAGGCCGGGATGCGAAGATCCCTGCCGCGGGCAACGACGACCTCGGTCGTATGGTAGCAGTACTCCGTGTGATCGGACTTCAAGTTGCACATCCGCAGGATGTTGTTGGCGTAAGCATAGGTCGCATTGATCACCAGATCCGCTTCCAGCGGCATTCTGTCTCCGGCCTTTTCCACGAGCACCGTGTGTCTGCCGTCCCGTTCCGTCGCGCCGACAACTGTCCAGCCGGTTTGAAGGGCAACGCTATTTGTTTCTGCATCCTGCTTGAGCAATTGGCTCAATACGCGCAGATCGAAAACGGGCTCCAGAACGCGAAAGGAGCTATTCACGCGATCTCTTGTCAGGAGGTTCTCCGACGGCCACTCAAGTTTGTATGGAATCCCCAACTGCTTACAAAACTGCGCGTAGTCTTGCGCGGTGACGTGAGATTCTTTCTCTATGACGTAGTATGCTTCCTCGGGATAGTGCAAGGCGTCGGAATATCTGGTCCTGAAGTACTCCAGCCCCAGCAGGCATTCCCTGGCCGTCGAGATCGAGCGAGGATAGTGGTAACCCAGATGCGCCCTGTTGTGCGTGGCGGCTGATGTGCCTTGGAGAATCTCCTCGTTCTTGTCAACGACGGTCACACTCGCGCCCGTCTTGGCAAGGGCCACGGCGGCGGTGATTCCGTGGATGCCGCCGCCGATGACAATGGCGGTCCGTCGGCGACCATTGGCCAAAGGCCGAAGTGATCCGCTTGGACTCTTGAAATTGCCTCGGACCAGCGACACCAGCGTCGAGAACGCCATGGTGGGATACCTCATTACTCGCGTTTCCAAACCCACGATCCAACGGGATCGAAGTATGGTGCACACTAATGCTCCATGAAGGCGGCTCAAGTGAGCGCGGCCTTCTCTACCCACCGTGAAAGCTGCTGGCCTCCAAGCACGAGCATCCCGAGAGAAAGGCCCCGATTCCTCTCGACAGCGACGCGCCTTTCAGACCGTACGTGCATTAATGACCCTTGCATGGTCAATGATCGAGGGCGAAGCCCGGTTCCCCGGCGAAACCCCCTTGATCCGCGCATTGACTATGCAAAGATCAATAATTGCTTTGCCCGTTCAGCAAAGCCGTCAACAAACCACGGTCTTCTAGGATAGGCAGACCGGATGAGCTTGTCAAGTTGCCGCCGATTTTTGAATTCCGCTGCTAACCTGGTAAATAGTAAAGAGTTAGCGGACCCGCCAGATTGGGTTGTCGCGCGCCGCTTAGGGCCGGCGTGGAAACAACTGTCGCCTTTCGCTCCGCGAAAGTTGCGTTCTTTCGCGGAGCGAAAGGCGACAATACGACAGTTATTGTTTGCGCGATCCTTATCGACCCGGCTCGCTGTCTCACGGCAGACATTCTTCTAGCCGCCTGAAGGCATCGTTGCGACTCCGTGCATCGTAACGCCGGTTCGGCCGCCTGACAGTCATATGTAGACGTAACCCGTTATGCGGCAGCAAGTTCCGATCCAGCAATGAATGCCCGTAACCTTGCAACGCAACCACCTGGCGGCCGAGGAGTTACGTCAATATGCTATGGTTTATTACAGCGTCATTGCAGTGTCTATCATTGAAACGCACCCGTGGGGCTCACTCTATTAGCAGGGACTTGTCATGCGTGTCGGCAGTAATCTCTCGGGCATCGATCTGGTTGCCCAGCATAATCTTCTCCAAGCGTCCAACCAAGTTAATCTCAGCAGCGTCCGGCTTGCAACCATGCAGCGGATCAACTCGGGGTCCGACGATCAGGCCGGCTTGATTGCGGCGGAAAACCTGCGGGCGGAGTTGACCGCCATCAACGCCGCCACCGACAACGCCGCCCGGGCAGGCGCGATCGTCCGTACGGCCGATTCCGCCTTGAGCGAGGTCAACAATCTTCTCAATACGATTCGCGGCAACGCGGTGAGCGCGGCGAGCAGCGGCCGTAGCGAGGCCGAGTTGGCCGCGCTGCAAATGGAAACCGACGCCGCCCTGGAGGCGATCAATCGCATCGGCACCTCCACTTCGTTCGCCGGAGAGAAGCCGCTGGACGGCGGCCAGATGACCGTCGCCCTGTCGCCCGACGTGAGCAACGTGACGACGCTCTCGTTGCCGACAATCAGCACGTCGGCCTTGGGCGGTTCCGCCGGTCTGCTGAGCGATCTGGCCAGCGGCGGCAGCGCCAGCCTCGCCGACGGTGATTTGGCCACGGCGGTGGAGATCCTCGACGCGGCCAGTGGTCGGGTGTTCGAGGCCCGGGCCCGTCTCGGCTCCTTCGAGAAGAACGCCGTCGAGTCCGTCACGCGGGTGCTCGACAGCATGGAAGAGAACATCAGCGCGGCCTTCAGCCAGATATTCGACACCAACGTGTCCGAAGAGAGTTCACGTCTGGTCCGTTCCCAGATCCTCGCCAAAACGTCCATCTCTTCGGTGCTGCTGGCCGGCCAAAGCCGCAACCAGATCGGCAACCTGCTCGGCGAGGCGTAGCGGAGCCGCCCGACTCGGATTCGGTACTACCCGCACCTGCGTCGGCGTCGGGCGGAGAGTCCCAGTCCCACCAGGCCCACGATGGCGAGGAGGCAAGTGGAGGGCTCGGGTACGTGGAGCGTAAGCCGCAGCGTATTGTCGTTGAAGATTTCGTGCGTCCAGTAATAGACGGGTGAGAGTTGACCGGGGGTCCACGAGAGTTCAACACCCAGGTCGGTGATACCGCCGGCGGCCGTCAGCACGTCGAAGGTGTCGTCTTCTACGGGCGAGAAGCCGTCGAGCAAGTCGATCAGGATGGTGCCGTCGATCACGGCCGCCCCGCTCACGTCGATCAGGTCGTAGCCCGGGTCGATACCCTGGCCGTAACCGTTGATTTCGACCAGCATCGTGCCGCTCTGGTCGTAGGCGCCCAGGATGTCGATTCGGCCGGGCGAGGCACCGGCCGAGATGCCGCCGCTTGAGCCGATCGTGACCGAGCCATCAATTTCGCCTGGGCCGGTCAACCAGCCGCCGTTGATCGTGACGTCGCTGTCGATGGAGCCGTCGACCTGGAGCACGCCGTCGCTGATCGTGGTCGAGCCGGTGAAAGTGTTGGCGCTGGAAAGCGTTAGCATTCCGCCGCCGGTCTTGGTCAGGCCGCCGGCGCCGCTGATGACGCCGGAGTAGCCGGTGTCCTGGCCGTTGGCTCCGACACTAATGGAGTTGGCGCCGATGGCCAGATCGTCGGCCCCTTTTAGTCCGCCCAGGTTGTAGGTGTTCGTGCCGGTGGCGGTGAAGGTAACCTGCTGGGGGCCGCTCGCTCCGGTGTCCAGCGTGCTGTTGCGAAGGATGCCGATGTCGCCGATCGCCAGAGTTCCGCCGTTGACCACGGTGTCGCCCGTGTGGTGGTTGGTGGCTGGAGCCGCCAAGGCCGTGAGATTCAAGGTCCCCGCACCGGACTTCACCAGGGAAACGGCGCCCGTCAGCCCACCCGCATAGCTGGTAGTGTCACTCTGATTCACCGTGAAGGTAGCGGGCGCGGCGGATGTTATTTGTGATCCGGCCGCGTTCGCCAAATTGGGTGCCGTATACAAGGAGGCGACCGTCTGATCAAAGCCGTCGAGGTCCAGCGTCCCGCCCGTGCCGTAGCCCAGCCCGCTATGTCGGAAGGTTGTATTGGAGGGAAGAGCGATTCTTCATCGCTCAACGCCTCGCGGATAAGAGGGGCACGATAGGTACGGTTCGTGGTTCGCGGTCCAACCGGGGCCGCGGACCAGTGTTTTGGCCGTGGATTCTGTCAGAAAAAGACAACTCTTCCAGATTACAGTCTCCCTTGAGAATAATCCCTTTTCCGCCATGTCAACCAATCAGGCGTCTCCGTAACACCATCCGGGGGTACGTGGACAGCCTGGAATCGCCGCAAAACAAGCCCATTCCCGGAAGGGTTGATGCCTGCCTCGGGACGCAATCTTGCCATCGGCAGTGGCGCCTATTTCCAGCACGCCCGATGGCTTGCCGGGAGAGCGGCTGCAATGACGGAACGCTCAGGGGGCCGAATCATCGTGGATCGCGGCCCTTGCCCGAGAAAAGGTTCCGGACACCTTTTTTGGCCCCGGACCGCAAGTTCAAGATGGGGGATGACGGATCCGGCCGTCACTTCAACGGTCTGATCGATGAGGCGCGCGTGAGCAACGTGGTTTTGTCACCAGATCAACTTGGGGCGCATCGCAGCTTGCTTCCCGAGCCCTCCACATTGCTGCTGTCCGCCATCGCCCTGGTTTGTGCCGGGTTCTTGCGTCGTCGCCGGCGGTAGTTTCTCTGGCCCGCCGCCGCTTCGGATACCAGGCCATATCTCCGCCCTCCGCCAATTCGACGCGAGTCCGGTCAGTTGGTATGATAGCCGGATGGATTGTCTGCGAAGCACCGCAAGTCACTCCCCTCCAAGGCAATCAGGCATTCGGAAAACTTTGCACAAGGGATAGTCACCAATGAAACCACGCATTTTTTTCGCCATCCTCTTTCTCGCCTCGCCGCTGTTTGCACATCAGGCGGCCGGCGCCGCGTCCAACGTGCCGGCCGCCAAAGAGGCCGAGATCGAAGCGAAATATCAGGCATGGTTCGCCACGCTGCCGCCGGAGCAGCAGGCCTGGGAGCGAGTGCTGCAAGAGAACCTGGGTGGCTTCTACCTGCCGCTTCACAAACGCGGGAAGGTCGACGGTCGCTCAAACGCCTGGGATTTCGTCCAGGACGATCCAAAACTGCCGCGCGTGCTTCTGATCGGCGATTCGGTCTCGCGTGGCTACACCCAGGCGGTACGAAAAACGCTGGCGGGCAAGGCCAACGTCCACCGAGCCCCGGCCAACTGCGGTCCCACCGCGACGGGTCTGAAGAAGATCGATGTCTGGCTGGGCGACGGCAAATGGGACCTGATCCACTTCAACTTCGGCATCCACGACCGCCGCACGCCGATCGCCGACTACACCGAGCGCTTGGAACAACTCATCGCGCGCATGAAGCAGACCGGCGCCAAGCTGGTCTGGGCCGCCACCACGCCCGTCCCTAATGTCCCGGGCAAAAAGCCGGTCGCCCAGTCGATTGTCGAGCGCAACGCGGCCGCGGCCAAGCTAGTGAAAAAGCACAGTATCCCCATCGACGATCTGTTCACCGCCGTCACGCCGCACCTGGCCGAGATGCAGAATCCCAACGACTGCCACTTCAACGGCGACGGCTACGAGTTTCTCGGGAAGAAGGTGGCCGAATCGATCGAAGCGGCGCTGAAGTGATTCGTCAATGGCGCAGCCCCCGTTACACAGGGCGGCAGGGCCGCCAACCAAACCGGTGCTACCGCGCCCAGGCAAGAACTCCCCCGCCACGAATCGCTGAACTTGGTCAAAAACTTAACGATCTCCGAGGTTAGTAGTACAGCCTGCCCCGAGCGGGGCGGATTGGCTACAATGTCAGGAATTCACGACGCAAGAGACGGCAAAGCCACTCCCTGAAAAAATATGGTTCATCCGGCTGAAGCGTAGTTTTCCGTAAGTTGTTGCTGGCAGCAAGTTTC
>CAZDHN010000094.1:7813-13202 GCA_964505115.1 uncultured Planctomycetaceae bacterium | reverse complement strand
CCTTTGGGACGTCGCGTCAGCAGAGCAGTTGGAGATCGAGGCACCAGAACCGCTGTCCCGGATCGCCGTTGCCTGGTCGCCCGATGGCAGACGCTTCGCCTCCGCCGGCGTGGGTGGCACAATCGATATCTGGGAGACAGAGTCGCGTAGCCTTCGACGCACATTCAGAGCGGCGAAAGAGCTTCGTTCTTTTGGCTGGTCGCCGGACGGGAAGATCCTGGCCTCGGGCACAGGCGGAGAAGAGGTGCAACTGTGGAATGCCGAAACGGGTCAACTCTGGCGTATGGTTCCACAAAACGGTGAGGCTCGATGTCTGGATTGGTCACCCGACGGAAGGACACTGGCCTCCGGCAATGGGTTCTATGATATTTCCGCCGACCGGTATGCACCAAGTCTCCCGAAATCCTCGATTGTGAAGTGTTTGGCATACTCTCCCGATGGGAAGACTCTGGCCTACGGAATGAGCGAGGGCACCGTGCTTCTATTCAACGCCGAAACACAACAGCAAGTACACCTATTGCCGGCACAGCCACGCTCAGGGTACCGGCCCACCTTCTCTCCCGATGGAAAGGCATTGGTTTACGCGACCGCACCGTATAGGACAAAAGAGATGACAGTGCGCCTCTGGCAGATCGACTCACAAGAGCCGCCGCGACCGATCGGCAGTCTTCCCATGCACTACGGCCAGTTCAGTTGGTCGCCCGATGGGCGGATTCTCCTGGCCGCCAGGAACTTGTCCGGCGGATCCAAGTGCTCGGTTCGTGCCTGGAGCATGCCCTCGGCCAAACGCCTGGCGGAGTTTCCGATCACTGCCGGGCGCTACCCGGACAATTGGCCGGCAGAGTGGGTGGGCTGGTCGCCCGATAGCAAGCTGGTTGCCACGGGCGCCGCGAAAGTCGAACTTTGGGACCCGACCTCGGGCAAGCTGCTGCGGAAGATTGACGCCCAGGGCAACGGCCTGGCCTGGTCGCCCGACGGAAAGACGCTGGCCGCCGGCGCCGATCACGAAGTGGGAGTTTACGACGCCGAGACCGGTAAGCTCTTGAAGACCCTCTCGGGCTGTGAAAACACCATCTTGGCGGTGGCCTGGTCTCCGGACGGAAAGGCCGTCGCCGCAGCCGGCTCTGGCGCTACCCTCAACATTACCGAATGCGTGTGCGTTTGGGACGCCGAATCCGGGCGATTGTTGAACAATTGGAAAGAGTTTCTGGTAGGATATGCCCCCGTGCTGCGGTGGCTGGATGACGGCAAGACGCTCGCTTTGGCGTGTGGCGGACGTTTTGCAGTGTGGGACACCAGTTCCGGCAAGAGGGGGCGACGAGTGCCAACTGTTGCTTTTGACTCTTCCTATCGCGACATCTCGCCCGACGGTCGAGTCGTTGCCTTCCAGGGCCTTGGCATGATCCGGCTTGAGAGCCTGGAGGACGGCCGGGCGATACGCACGCTGCTGCCGCTGCGGGACGACGAATACGCCGTCTTGAGTCCCGACGGCCACGTCCGCGGCTCGGCGCGGTCCGGCAAGCAGTTCGTCTACGTGGTGCTAACCGACGCCGGCGAGCAACTCACCCTCACGCCCGCCGAGTTCTTCAAGAAGTACGGCTGGAAGAACGACCCGAGCAAGGTCAATCTCAAAGCGGAGGGGAGGCGGGCCGGAAGCAATTAGACAGGATTTACAGGATTGACAAGATGGTCTTGTGATTTGCCGCCGCGGGTGCCAACAGTGGGCTGGCCGAAAACGTACTGCAATCAAGGGATCACGTAAACGCATTCCAGAGGACCCCAGCCGGGAGTCAACGGATAATCGAATTCCTATTCTTGGTTCTTCGGGAATTTTCGTGGGTGCATTCGTTGTTTTTCAGGCCGGTTCAGCGGCCTTTTCCGCCGAAGGCGGTATTAGGCCCGTGCTTTAGCACGGGTTCGCGATGCGAAGCACACCTAACCCTGTCCTATGCTTTCCATCCCCGCCCGCCGCTTTTAGCGGCGGGCGGGGATGGAAAGCGGGCGGATATGGCAGCCCAACCAACCCGACGTAAACGTCGGGCCTAATACCGCCTTCGGCGGCGAAGGGCCGTAAACGACCCTACACGATCCCACTAATCGCAGGACCATCACCCACTAAAATCCCTGAAGATTTGTTTTCCAAATAGGCAACGGCGGATGGCGAGGTTGAAACTGGGTGGCACAATTTCAGATATTGAAATCGGCCGCGCGTTCTGATATGTTCGTTTGGACTGGAGGAGTATACCGCCGCCGCTTGGCTTCTTGGTAATTCAAGCCCGCGGCGGCACGGAACGGGTGATCGCAAACGGCCATCAATTGGAATTGTTGGGCCGGTGACGCATGCGTCCAACAATTAAGCGGTCGCCCTGAAAAATTCCGTTTCCGGCGCGCTCCCGCCCCGGGCCGCCGGCCGTTTTCCCCTATACATTCGCGCTTCTCGCACTTCAGACGGCCGAATTGTTGAGATCCCGCCAAGAGACCGCGCGCTAATTATCGATGGCCGCAATTTACCCGAATCTTCTCCCGCCTCCCCCAATAGCTGCTGTCGGCCGGTCCGATTACAGCCGATTCTCCCGGAATTGGGCCGTTTACTGGACTCTTTGCCCTTTTTTCGCAAGATTAGAGCAGGCGCGGAAACTATATCCATGGCAATGATCCGATCAAACAACTCCCCTGGGCCCGAGGCGACTGGGCCCGACGCGACGAAAGTCGACTGGCAAGCCGCACTGGCCGAACACGACCGCTGGCTTCGGACGGTCGTCCATGCGCGGTTGGGCGAGGCGGCGGCCGTGGATGACGTTATGCAGGAGGTATCGCTGGCGGCGGTCGAGCAACGCTCGCCGCTGGCCGATCCGGCCAAGGTGGCGCCGTGGTTGTATCGGCTGGCGGTAACCCAATCGCTCCTGTATCGCCGCAAGCAGGGCCGGCGGAGGAAGCTGACCGATCGCTACGCCCGCCGCAACTGGCCGACCGAGCAGGACAACCGCGAGCCGGACCCGCTCGGCTGGCTGCTGGCCGACGAGCGACGCAAGCTGGTTCGCGCGGCCATGTCGCGGCTGGCAACCCGCGACGCGGAGATTCTGATGCTCAAGTATACCGAAGACTGGACATACCGGCAGTTGGCCGAACATCTGGGCATAACCGGCAGTGCCGTCGAGGCCCGCTTGCACCGCGCCCGAGGGCGGCTGCGTGAACAACTGGTGAGGGGCGAGGGGCGAGGGACGAGGAACGAGGGGTTAGGGATTAGGGGCGAGGAGAAAATACCGTGACACGCAACATCGAGGATCGGATGTTCGACCTGCTGGTCGACGACGAGCTAAGTGAGGATCAACGGCGCGAGCTTCTCGCCAGACTAGACGACACGCCCGACGGCTGGCGTCGCTGCGCGATGAGCTTTCTGGAAGCCCAATCCTGGCGGCGGGAACTGGGCGCGCTGGTTCCGGACGCCACTAGCGCGGAATCCCAATCGCGGTCGCTTCCGCCGCGTCGGCCGAAACGCGTCTGGACGGCCCTGGCCATGGCGGCCAGTTTCCTGGTCGCGCTCTGGTTGGGTACGCTGTTGAAGGACGCCTTGCGCTCCGGCGGTCCGCTGCCTACGCAGATCGCCGACGCGCCGCAAGAATCGCCCGCCCCCCCGGTCCGGCCCGACAGTCATCCCGATTCGCCGGCCGCGCCCTGGCAGACCGTAACGCTGGCCGTTGACGGCGGCCCCGACGGCGAGCCGCGTTCGATCGAATTGCCGGCCGTTGAACGAAGCAATCTGGCGGACGCGGGTCTGGAAGATCTGCCCGCCGCCATTCCGCCCGAAATACTCAAGGCCCTGCGAAGCACGGGCCATCAGGTTCGCCAATCGCGACAACTACTGCCGGTGCCGTTACGGGACGGTCGCCGGCTGGTGGTTCCGGTCGATCAGTTCGACGTGAACTACGTCGGCAACCGGGCGTATCAATAGAAAGGTCCCCTCTCTCTTTGGGAGAGGGTTAGGGTGAGGGCGCGTGCAAGTGAATCACTCATGCCCCTCACCCCCGGCCCCTCTCCCAAAGTGAGAGGGGAGAGTATTTACTCGGTTCTTGTCTCGGCAATGTGAAGAAGGAGATTAGAGATGTACAGAAGTTTGTTGATTGGTGGCGCGGCGCTGGCGTTTCTAGCGGCGGCTGTCGCCCGAGCTGACGAACCCAAAAAACCACCCGCGACGCGGGCGCTTTCGGGGTCGGTGGCGGTTCATGCCAGCGCGGCCAAGCCGGGTGACTACTGGATTGGCGTGGCGCTTGCGCCGGTGCAAGAGGAGATGAGCAAGGAACTGAAGCTTGCGGACGGACAAGGGTTCGTCGTGCAAGACGTCGTGCCCGACGGCCCGGCCGCCAAGGCCGGCATCAAGCCGAACGACATCCTCCTGAAAGTGGCCGGCAAGCCGATCATGAAGCTCGAGGATCTCTCGGGCGCGATCCGGGCGGCCAAGGAGAGTAAGGTTTCGATCGAACTGATGCGGGAGGGCAAACGCCGGACGATCTCGGTCACGCCGGCCAAGCAGCCGGCCAAGCCCGACGAAGCTCAGTGGGACGCGGTTCGCAAGTGGTTCGAGCGAGCTCGGCCGGGCCAACCCGGCCAGGGACCCATGCAGTTCAGGTTCTTTCATCCGGGCGCGATTTTGCCACCCGGCGGACTGGCCCATCCTCCGCTGCCGGCCAACATGAGCATCTCGGTGACCAAGCATGCCGACGAGCCGGCCAAGATCGTGGTCCGGCGCGACAACGAGCAGTGGGAATGCACCGAGAAGGACCTCGACAAGCTGCCCGACGACATTCGCGGGCTGGCCGAGCGGATGCTGGGTCCGGTGGCAATGCCTGGGATGGGCGTTGGAGCGGCCGGCGGCGCCGGAATGTTCAACTTCGCGCCGCGCCCGATGGCTCCACAACCCGGCATCATGCAACCGCGGATGCATGGCCAGTTGCCGCCGAGCGAAGCGATCGAGCGTCACATCGAGAAGCGCATGGACGAGATGAACCGGCGGATCGAACAGCTTCGCAAGTCGATTGAGGAGATGCGCCCTCCGCGCAAGAGCCCCGAGAAGAAGTCGCCCAAGAAGAAACCCGATAAGGCGTGACACCGTCCGCCGATAGGTTCTTCCCGGAAGCGTGGCGCTGGCGTAGCCGTGTGCGCGTGCCACTGGCTCCGCGTGTGCCACTGGCTCCGCGTGTGCCACTGGCTCCGCCAGTGCTTCCTTCCATACTCTCAAGAGCCGGCCCCTTCTGCCGACAACACGACGGTTGCCCGGCGGCGGCCTGGATGCTAGCCGTAGCTGTTCCTTCAAGGCTGAGTCAACGTGGACTCTCTGCCTGTCAACATCGCCTGTCAACATCGCCTGTCAACATCGCCTGTCAACATCGCC
>CAZDHN010000094.1:0-7713 GCA_964505115.1 uncultured Planctomycetaceae bacterium | reverse complement strand
ATCGCCTGTCAACATCGCCTGTCAACATCGCCTGTCAACATCGCCTGTCAACATCCCACCCGAAGCAGCCAAGGCAACCGTCATGCGTGTTTTGCGAGAGCGTCACGAGCCGGCTCGGGTCGCATGCGTCTGCTTGATGGCGATTTCGTCTTCCGTAGCCGGATTGGCAACAATTCGGTTTCTTGTATCGCTGCTGAATTCTTGCGAATCCAGCTACTGGCAACAATTCGGTTCGCCGCATCGCCGTAGCCGCTGGATTATTGCGATTTCGGCCACCGGGTGCCTCGCGAAACGGCCAAATTTTCACCAGTCGGGCGACGGCCACGTCAGGGGCGCATCACGCGCGCAAAACCCCTTGAAATCCAGGACAAACGGCCCGTCAACCAATCCCCGGCGGGTTAATTGTTGGACGCATCCTTCACTGCATCAACAATTGCCCTTCCGCCCGCCGCCGGCAGTCCCAATCCGGCTCCGAAACGAGTTTTCAAAGAGCACAACCTCACCGCCAAGCACTATGGCGGCACCACTGAACGTATCACAATGCCTGGCCCAATTTCAAGGGAAAAATGTCGTGGCACAGGCGGGCTCACTCAGCGGACGGGTCGTGATGACAGAAGCAAAGAACCACGGATCACACGGATAAGCACGGATCAAAGACGATACGCGACACCAACGTCCATCCGTGCCCATCCGCGTCATCCGTGGTCCGAGATTACTGCCGGAGACGGCTGAATTCTTGCCGTTCCAGCTACGGTCTGTATTGGGGGTATAGGTACTGCTATAATAACGACGCTGCCGGCCTGGATCGGTTTCAGGCTCGAAGGAACGGGAAATATCAGTTTTTGGCGTGGTTTACGGCGATTTCCCGTCCGTTCGCCGCGATAAATATTGACATACATCAATTTTAGGGCCTATAATGTCGATAGAGGACAACGGCAAGCAATCGGGCCCGGCAGTCCTGGAAAGGAAGTCCGTTGGCCCCGCTGACTGACCCCGCCCGGCTTGAGGCGTACTCCGACGCGCTGGGCAACTGGCGTTTCGAGGGCTACATCCGGTTCGAGTTGACGGAAGCAGCGTACAGGTGGATCAAGCGGGAGTTGGACAGCATCTCGCTCAAGGAGGTCGGCCGTCTGATGTACGCGCATGTTGCGGCCGGAGGCCAGATCGATGAGGTCCCCGAGAAGCGGCCCGGGTGGTCCGAGGCATACGAGTTTCACCACGACCTTCGATTCACGATTCAAGACCGGCCCGTCTACATTGAGACTCGGTTGGACTATCGGCTGCCGGTTGTTCCCGACGAATCATCAATCCTGGTGATAAACGTTCATGCCCCCTAAGCAATCGGAAAAGGCGAAACGCCCCCGAAAGGCCGAACGGCCGTTTCCCTGGCGATGCTATCACTGCGGCGAACGGGAAGTGACGTTGGCCAACACGGACTACGCCGCCGAGGTCCGGCACGACGGCCGTTTGCACGCCTTCACGATCCCCGACCTTGAGCTTCCCGTATGCCGGGCGTGCGGCGAGCGCGTCTTCACCGAGCAGGCGGACGCCCGGGTCACCGCCGCGCTGCGTGCCCACCTGAACCTGCTAACTCCCAGTCAAATTCGCGACGCTATCAAGCGCGTCGGCATGTCCCAAAAAGACCTGGCCGCCTGCCTGGGCATCGCCGAAGCAACCCTTTCCCGCTGGCTCGGCGAAGTGCAAATCCAATCTCGCTCGATGGACACCCTCCCGCCCATCTTCTTTGCCTTCCCCCAAGTCCGCGCCGCCCTTCGCGCCGGGTGCGAGGTTGCGGAACTTGGGCTTTCGGATTTCGGACAGGCTGGTTCGCTGCGTGAGCGGCAGAAAAAAGTTCAAGAAATCGCCGCGAGGTAGTCTGCCTTGGGGGTGTGCGGTCTGCTATAATGGCGACACAGAACTCATCACTGCGGGCAAAAAATGCCAAGAATCACCACGCGATAGACTTTGTGGGGGGAGCATAGCCTGCTATGATAGCGGCACTGCGAACCTGGATCGGTTTCAGGCTCGACCCACATGGGAAATATCGATTGATAGTTCACATAGACGAAACACGGCTTTCTGGTTACGCCACGCTATGATCACAAATCCTCCGGCAATTCCCAAGCCCTTTTTGCGGTGGGCAGGGAGCAAACGCAAACAGATTCCGCGACTCAGAGAGTTCTGGAGTGCGGATTACGAGCGCTATGTTGAGCCGTTCGCTGGATCAGCTTGTTTCTTCTTCAGCCTTTGCCCCGAAAAAGCTCTACTGGCAGACAAGAACGCCGACTTGATCGGAGCTTTTGAATGTGTACGGGACGATCCCAGTAGACTTTATGATTGCGTAGTTGCAATTCCTCGCACGAAAGAACGTTATTACGTCGAACGCGCTCGAAACCCAGCCACACTGACTCCGACCCAGTGTGCCGCTCGTTTCATCTACTTGAATCGCAACTGCTTCAATGGCATTTACCGCACCAATCGATCTGGACAGTTCAACGTGCCGTTTGCAGCCTCAAGAGCAGGTGCATTCGTAACTCGTAATGAATTCATCGAAGCGAGTAAGTCACTACAGCGTGCAACGCTTCGAGCGTGGGATTTTGGAACAACACTGCGTTATGTTCGTGACGGCGACTTCGTATATCTCGATCCACCGTACGTAGTTGAATCGCGGCGAGTATTTCGCGAATACGGCGAACGTCCATTCTGTGCGAAAGATTTGTCGCGACTAGAAGAACACTTGGTCAAGATCGATCAGCGCGGGGCAGCTTTCGTCGTTTCGTACGCGGACTGTCGCGAGGCGCGATCACTCGCAGTCAATTGGAACTCGTGCCGCATGAGAGTTCGACGCCATATCGCCGGGTTCTCAGGCGCTCGTCGAACTGCTTACGAATTGCTTGTTTCCAACCTTCGGATACCAAAGTAGCGCTGAAGGCGCAGGTGGGAAGTCATGCCAGCCAAGAAGAAAAAGACCGTTCATCGAAAGAAATCCCCTCAGGGATTGTCACCTCGCCAGATAGGCATCAAATCGGTGCCTACTAGCGAGCTTTTTGCGAATCCGCACAATCCTCGCATGCTATTTGACCGCGAGCCACTCAGAGTACTGAAGGCGTCTATTGCGAAAGTCAGTATCCTTGTCCCTCTCACAGTCTACTTCGATTCAAAGAAAAGGCGGTTTGTTATTCTCGACGGCCAGCGACGCTGGCTGTGTGCGAAAGAGTTGAATCTTCAAGATGTACCGGTAAACCAAGTTGACGAGCCAACTGTAGTCCAGAACATCGTCACGATGTTTCAGATCCATAAGCTTCGAGAAGACTGGGAGCTTATGCCCACGGCGTTGAAGCTTGAACTTCTGATGAAGGAGCTACAAGAAACACACATCAAAACTCTCGCAACACTCACCGGTCTCGATCAAGCAGTTGTTCAGCGGTGTAAGAAGCTATTGAGCTACCCCAAGAAATACCAAGACATGATGTTGGATGCCGATCCTGATAAGCGAGTCAAGGCGGACTTCTTCATCGAACTGTATGCTGTGCGGAATGACAGGTTCGTAAACTCTTTCGACTGGTACACCAAGGAACAGTTTACTAAAGCAATGCTCAAGAGATACCAAGAAGGCGGTCTTAGGTCAGTCACTGCCTTTCGTTTGGTGAAGCAACATATCAATAACGCACGTGACGCAGACAAGAAGAGGGAGATAAGCAAGCGGCTTCGCGAGTTTACCGAATCTAGTAAGGTTCCCATCGACTACTTGCAGATTGAATCTGCATCTACTGCCGCCGAAGTCTCGTCTATGGGAAAACAAATCGGCAAGCTTGTTGACGATATAGGAAAACTAAACATTGATGAATGTATTGGCGAAGAGGCGTTTTGGGAATCTATGGAAACACTCCTGAAGACAATTAGAAAGAAGCTCCGAGAGGCTGGTAGGAGACCAGCGAAATGAAAAAACCGAAGCGGAGGAATAGTGCAATTAATGCGCAGCGTATCCGGGCATGGGAAAACGAGTACGCTAACTACCGGTATGCCGTTTCTGAGCATCGAATTCACGAGTGGATGGGGCAATTTGCTCCCGACCATAGAGACCTTTCCGCAAGAGTGCTGGATTGCACTGAGGTTATCACGCACGACCAAATAGCCGCAGCCTACAGATCGATTCTCGCGGGACTTGGCGGCTGGGACAAAGTCGAGGCGAGACGCGAGGGGAAATGGCGTTTCGTAGCCTACTCTGCAAGTGCTGGCGAGAGCGGCGACTCGATGCTGCATCAGTTTAGGATCGCGAACAATCTGGCCGGCCACACCTACGACGAGCTATTCATTCACCGTAGCGACTTACTTCGAGAAGAACTTGGACCAGATGACCATGTTGTGTTCATCGACGATTTCGTTGGTTCAGGGGACCAAGCCTGCAAGTCATGGGGCGATGTGTTTGGTGAGTTAGTCGCAAACATAGGACGGGTGTACTTGGTAGTAGTGGCGGCACGAGAACAAGCAATGCAGCGAATCAGAACTGAGACCGATTTGGAATTGGTATCTCAGATCTATCTGATGAATAGTGATAATGTCTTTGACTCTGCCTGCAAGTACTTCAACAACGACGAGAAGCATGCTCTGCTCACGTATTGCGAGAAGGTTGATAGCAAGAAGCCCAAGGGGCATGGCGACTGTGGTCTGCTATTGGTCTTTGCCCACACTTGCCCAAACAACAGCATTCCGATACTCCACAAAAGCAAGAGAAACTGGGAGCCGCTGTTCCGGCGATACGATTGACGCGCGCACATTCGTGCCCCAATGAAAGCATTCTAGTTCTTCACAAGTCGAATAGGAATTTACAGGGACTCTTTGGCCGGTGCAATTGAAGTCCATGTCGACGAATAGAAAAGCAATAGCGGGTAGGACTCGTTGTCTTGTATTTCCTGGGTTGACCGAACTCTCGCCTCCTCTTCACCGCTCACTCCCCCCTACCCCTCATACGGCCCTTTCCCGGCGATGATGATTTCGGTTTTGGCTTGGCCGAGGGTTTGGCGGAGGGTGGTGTCGAGTTCTTGCCAGAGGGCGTCGGCGGTGGGGCCGTCGATGGGGGTGTGGGGCTTGATGTAGCTGAGGATGAGGTGGGTGCGGCCTAGCTTGGTGACGGCCACTTCGAGAAGGGTGTAGGGGCGATCGGCCAGAAGATTCTCTACAAGGGCGCGGACTTTTTCGATCGTCTCGGGCTGGGCCGAGGCGCCGGCCACTTCACGCAGGGCGCGGAGGAACATCAGGGCGGGCTGGCGGACGATGAAGGCGCACATCAGCAGAACGACGATGGAATCGGAGATGGGCACGATGAACTGAAGGGGCGTGCCGCGTAGCAAGAGGGCGCCCAGTAGGCCGGCGCCGGCGCCGCCGCTGATCACGGCCTCGATCAGGGCCGCCCGACCTTCGGTGGCGAGCAGTTCGCTTTGCTTGCCCGACCGACGCCAGTTGTGACGGTGCCAGGCGGTGAGTGCCAGGCAGAGGGCGACCATGGCGACGAAGTAGACGACGATCGGGCCGAAGACCAGTTCGGGCACCGCTCCGCCGCCGGCGTAGGTGACGATTTTGCCCAGGGCGCTAAAGGCGGCGAAGGCCATGATACCCAGCAGCACCAGCGCGCGGAAGGTGACGTAGAGCGCCTCGTGTGCGTCGTAGCCGAACGGATAGCGCCGGTCGGCCGGCCTGGCCACCGAGACGCTGACTCGGGCGGCCACGATCGCCGAAAAGAAATTCACGCCCGAGTAGAGCCCGTCGACCAGCAGGGCGTCGGAGTGCGACATCACGGCGGCCACCACGCCGGAGACGGCCATCAGCAGGTTGGCCCACTTGCCGATTTCCAGCGATTGTCGTTCGATATCCGCATTGGTTTGTGGCATTTGTATTCTTGCGTTGACTGTTACCGACTACCTGCCGACCGGAACTCCGCCCACCGGACGGCGTGATTCTACCACTCAAGTGGCGGGGGAGCAATGGTTTTGCGCCGCCGGTTGTGGTATATGTAGCAGTTGAGGATTTCCCCGCCCCGTCTGCTTACCCCCGTTCATATCCGAGGAGCCAGCCATGTTTTTGGAGTCTTACGTTGCGACATCTGCGTGTCGTTCGCACATGTTTTCGGGTTCTTTTCGGTTGCGGGCGCAGCTAGTGATAGCCGATCACTTCCACATCCGTGCGATGGCCATTCTCATTCTTGCCGCTCTGTTTTTCACCGCGCCGGCTTTTGCCCAGCAGGCCGGCCCGAACATGGCGGTGGGGAAGAAGTATTCGATCAGGCCGAACCCTAATTACAGCTACTGTACCGATCCGGACGACAAGATCCAGTTGACCGACGGCAAGCTGACCGAGGGCTACTTCTGGACGCAGAAGGGCACCGTCGGCTGGACCCGACCGCTGTACGCGGCGGTTACGGTCGACCTGGGTCGCGTGGAGCCGATCGGCGGGGCGTCGTTTCGCACGGCGGCCGGGGCGGCCGGCGTCTGCTGGCCGGCGATTGTCCGCATTCACGTTAGCGACGACGGCAAGACCTACCGCGACGTGGGCGATTTGGTGGCGATGGACCACGAACAGGCCGGGCCGTGGCCGAAAGGTTATGGCGTCCGCCAATTGACCACTTCCAAGCTGCAAACCCGCGGCCGCTTCGTGCGATTTGTCGCCGTGGCAACCGGGCCGTACCTGTTTGTCGACGAAGTGGAGGTCTTCCGCGGTCCCGACGCGCTATTGCGGCAGGCACCGGGCGGTGAGCCGATCGGCGATCTGGCCGAGCACTTTGCCAAGTGGCGGAATCGGGCGGCCATCCGACAACGGTTCGAAGGCGACCTGGCCGCCGCGCGCGAAGCCGTCGATGGATCCAAGCTGGACGAACCGACCAAAGCCCGACTGCTCGCCAATCTGGCCGCGACCGGCCGAACGCTTCTGGACAAGCTGCCGCCCTGCAACGCGTCATTCCGGGCCGTGCTGCCGTTTGGCCCGACGCACGCGCGTCTGTTCGCCGTCCACGCCGAGTTGTGTCGGGCGCTTGGCAAGCCCGCGCTCAGTGCCCACGTGCCGCCGACCTGGGATCCGCTCGAGTTGTTCGAGGTTCCGCCGGCCGGCCCTTCGGGTTCCATCGCGGTGCATACGATGCGTGGCGAGTATCGAGCGGCCGCGTTGAATCTGTATAACAGCACGGATCGTCCGATTCGTGCGACGCTGAGTTTCGACGGTCTGTCCGGCTCGCCCACGCCCGGGTATGTTACGGTACACGACGTCACCTGGACCGACACGATTGAAAGCCGACCGGTGGCCGCCGCGTTGCCCACGGCGAAGCGAACGGAGGCTGGCTGGTCGATCGAGGTTTTGCCCGGCCTGACCGCCCAAGTCTGGTTGACTTTCCACGTAACCGATCTGGCGCCGGGCAAACAGAGTGGTCATGTGGTAATTCGGTCCGAAGGGCTCGACCCGATTCGGATTCCCGTCAGCGTGCAAGTTTATCCGCTCGATTTTCCCAAGCAGACCAGTTTGCGGGTGGGTGGCTGGAGTTACACCGACGGCAAACCGGCCTACGGCGTTAACAGCGAGAACCTGCAAGCGTTTCTGGACCACATGCGGCGGCATCATGTCAACGCGCCTTGGGCCGGATCGGGCTCGATGCTGCGTTTCGAGGTGGCCGCCGACGGCAGCGTGAAGCTCGACACGGCCCAGTTCGACGACTGGCTGCGCCAATGG
>CAZDHN010000093.1:9503-13290 GCA_964505115.1 uncultured Planctomycetaceae bacterium | reverse complement strand
GTCCGGCACAACTGGCATAATCGTTATTTTCCGGACAGGACTCATTCATCGCGACCGGAGGCGTCGATATGCTTGATGATTTTGATAGAGCGACAGAACATCAATTGATTCTTGTCCGGGCGGACCCTGGTTGCCGGACAAAGTGCTCTTTCGGGAGACGATCCTATTCGATAAGTGCCGATCAAGGGGGGCAACCATGTCGCGCAACTATTCTTGCCAGTCTCATCGTCCGTCGGGCAAACACTTGCTTTCCAGGGGGCGGAGGCTCCGTCTGGAGCAGCTTGAACCAAGGATCGTGCTCAGCGGCGGCACGGTGGTTGAGTTGTCGATTCCCGTTGCGGCCACCTGGGCCGTCGAGCCCTACGCTTTGAGCAAAACGTCGGTCAGCATGACGGTCCGGCAGGCCAGCGAGGACTGTGGGCTGGAATACTACTTCCACAACAAGACGATCGCTGGTCACGACAGGGATTGGAAGAATGACGTCACCTACGTGGACAAGAGCCTTACGAAGAACACCAGCTACGAATACGAGGTGAAGGCGCGAAACCAGGACCAAGAGGAGGGGGCTTACTCGACAGCGGCGGCGGTCACCACCTTGACCGCCGAGGTGGCCCAGGTCCAATATCTGGCGAACCAGATCCGCGCGATCGAATCGTATTCCAATGTCGACAATCCGGGCCGGATCACGGCCCAGCTTCACGATAAAGGCTATCCGACTCCCACCTCGCCGAACGACACGGCGTGCGAGAAGTCGGGCACCAACGGCTTGGCCGCGTATCCGCGCGACCTCAGGAACACGCCCGGCGCTTTCCAGGTGGACCTGGCCAACATGGGCGGGAAAGACCCCAACAACCAGTGGCTCGAGACGTTCGGCCAATGGGATGGGCAGGCCGGTTCAGCCAAGGCTTCCGATCCCAACAACACGCAGATTGCCTTTAGCAAGGCGACACTCTCCGAGTTCTTCGGTATCGAAGTCGACGCCGCCGGACTGATCACGCGGATCGGCGCGCCGGCCGCCTCCGTCTTCCTCCACGACGACGCGCTGGCAAGCACGCTCCCCAGCGATTGGGACGCGACGGACAATCCGCTAATCGGGATTCATATCGACAATTTTCAGTCGGAGCAACTCTCGCTGTACCTTGCCAGCCGGTCTCCCAGCGACTCCAGCGCGGGCGTGGCCGATCCGCGGACAAGCCCACCGGAGGTCATGCGCCTATCGGAAACGCTACAGTACCAGACGTCCAAGAGTTTCATGTGGGCCGTCTATCAGAAGTACCTGAATGACGCTAACTACAAGGCGATGTTCGCCAAAGTCGTGCCTCTATACGGCGCCACGCTGAAGATCACCGCCACCCTAGGGACGAAGGCAGAAAAAATATTTGGCGTCTGGGCAGGCAATGTGTTCTGGTGCCGGCTAACCCCGGCTTTCGTTCTCGGCGGCGCGTACGTGTCGGGCGAGAGAAGCATGTCCGACCTGCTAAAGGCGCTCGTGACCGCCAATGAGACCGGCGAAGGTACGTGGGAGTTCAATCCGAAGGATTCGTCCGAGGACGTCCATTTCAAACGGGTGACGCCCGCCGGCACCGCCGCCAAGGAAGCGGTCTTCACGATCGACAAGACGCCGCTGAACTATGCGGGAAACTTTCCGACAATCATGCACTACGGGGCCGTCATGTCGCCGTTCGGAACGACCGATTACGTGGCCGATCCGGTGACGTTCAACGTCGACATGATCGACATGAACAACAAGACCGCCTGGGGTATCGAGGACAGGGCACTCCCACTCGGCTATACCCGGATGCCGGCCGCCACGACCGTGTCGGGGTCCCAGACGCTAACAACGGGCGGAAGCTACATCTACGACGGCCTCGCCGACGGCAAAACGCTGAAGCTTACGGGGTCGGGTACCTTCGTGATCGTGGGCAAGCCGGCGGCTTCGGTCGGGCCCACCATCACCTCGGATGGCTATCCTATTCCGGCCAACAACAACCAGAGCGTGTTGGCCAAACAAACGATTAACGTCTCGGATTTCTTCACCAAAGAGTACGTGACGAGCAACCAGGACATCCTCAACAGTTCGTTCTACGTCTGGCAAGCGGCGAAACTGATGGTCGTTGCCGCAAGTGACGTCACCTCGACCATTCCGGCGGCGACGAACATGGAACTCTACTTCATGCCGGAGGCCACCAAATATAGCGGAAAGGCCGCCGTGGAGGCGGTGCGTGAAGTTATTAGTAGTGGTACCATACTCTGGGATGCCCAAAGCCCCTGGTATCACTCCGCTCGGCTGGGGGTGTCCAACGTGGCAGTTCTCGGGCGGCCAGCCAATGCCGACGAGTGGGCAAAACACTTCGACACCACGCCGGCGAAGCCGGGCACGGGCGTGATCGACGCCTCGCTCGCGACCGGCACGGTGCTGATCAGGATCAACGATACAGTCGAGAAAGTGCATCTCGGTTCGGGTTACACCACGGCGCTGGCGTTGGTGGAAAACACCGACCGAAAGACCTTGGTGCTCAACCCGAATGCAACCAGTAGCCCGACCATCTCCCTGAGATCGAACGATGTCATCGACTGGAGCGGGTTGTCGCAGCAACTGGCTTGGGATGCCGGCGACCCGAAGACGTTCGACGACAAGATCGACCCCGCGACGATGACGCCGCCGTACCTCCGCTACAGTTACTTCGACTGCTGGACCGGCGAGCAGGGATCGCAGCCCCAGGCCACATTCCAGGCGATCGTTTGCGCCAACACGAACACCGGCGACGGCGATCCCACGAAAGTCGTAGAGAATGCGCTGACGCCGCCGAAGGTTACAATCAATCAGGCGTCGGGGCAGGCCGACCGGACCAGCGCCTCGCTGATGAACTTCACGGTGGTGTTCAGCGAGGCAATGTCCGATTTCGACGGGAACGACGTGACCATCGTCGGGGCGGCGGGGACCATCGACGGGGCCGGCGTGGTGGTCACCAATCCCAGCGGCGACAAGATAAATTACGGCGTGGCGGTCACGCTGGTGGACACGGCTTCCCAGGGGGCCGTCAGCACCATGATAGCCGAGGGAACGGTCCACGATGCGGCCGGATTTACCAACCTTGCTTCAACCAGCACCTATAACAACGTTGCCTACAAACCCAACACAATTGCCGGTGAGGTCACTTCCAACGACGGCAATCCGGCCCTTGCCGCCGCGACCGACGACGGCGAGCCCCTGCCGGGAGTGTCTGTTAGCCTCAAGAGCCAGTCTCAGACGGGGTTCGTCGAGAGAACGACCACGACGGACAGCGACGGCTGCTATCGGTTCGAGAACGTCCCGGAGGGCACTTATCAGGTCGTTGTGACCCATCCCGGCGCCTGCCTGCCCGGCGGGTCGGATACAACGGTGGTCAGCGTGGAAGGCAGCCAGAGCTATCAAGTGGACTTCGAGGAGGGCGCGCTGAAGCCCAGTTGCATCCCCAACCGCATGATGGTCACTTCGTCCCTGCCGGTCGGTTCCATCCAATGGCAACAAGTCGTGCAAGAGGCCCTGAACCTTGGGAATGAAGCGGCCAGTCAGGCCGCTCAATTAGGCACTGCCGAGACGAATCAACCGGCAGCCGCGCAATACCTTGTCCTCGGCCCGCCGGCCGCGAGTGCCGTGGCCGATACGCCGGTTCTCAACTCAGAAGACGCGGCAACCGTGAATACCGCCGACGTACAGGCTGCCGCGGCACCGGCCCAAGTCGTGCAAGCGCCCGTCGCCCCGATTGCGCAAGAGCCCGTCGCCCCGATTGCGCAAGAGCCCGTC
>CAZDHN010000093.1:0-9403 GCA_964505115.1 uncultured Planctomycetaceae bacterium | reverse complement strand
CCGATTGCGCAAGAGCCCGTCGCCCCGATTGCGCAAGAGCCCGTCGCCCCGATTGTGCAAGAGCCCGTCGCCCCGATTGTGCAGGAGCCCGTCGCCCCGATTGTGCAAGAAACCGTCGCGCCGATTGTGCAAGAAACCGTCGCGCCGATTGTGCAAGAAACCGTCGCGCCGATTGTGCAAGAAACCATCGCGCCGATTGTGCAAGAGGCAATCGCCCCGATTGTCGAAGAGGCCGTCACGCGTTGGACGGCGGTCGGGTTGGATCAGCAAACCCTGAGCAAGATGCTAAACACCACGTTCCTGCTGAGCGATCTGGCGGGTTTGAATCTGGGCATGACCACTGGCAGCACTGTCTGGCTCGATCAGGATGCCGCCGGGCGCGGCTGGTTCGTGGACTCGACGCCCAATGATGACCAAGAGTTCACTCCCGCGGTCGCTGGCGGCCAGTTGCAAGCAGTTGCTCCTCAAGCCGTGGACCGGATTGATCTGCTCAGCGTGGTTTCGCACGAACTGGGCCACGTTGCCGGCCTGAAGGATTCGGACATCAACGCGCCCGGCTTGATGAATCCGAGTTTGGAAGCGGGATTGCGCCTTACGCCGAGTGCGCATGACGCCGCTTTGCTGGGCGTTTAGTTCGCCTTTCTCATCGCGATGTGCCAGTTTGACGTGGCAGGGTGCCACTGCTGACTTGTCCAGCAGTGTTCTGAGGCGGTTCTGCTTCGCACTGCTGGGCAAGCCAGCAGTGGCACCCGTGCGGTGAGAAATGCGGCTTAGAAGCGATACTCAAGCCCGAAGTTCATGCCCTGCGCCCAATAATCGCTCACGGTGAAGGCAAACGCCGGCTGACGGGCGCCGGTGGGCGTTTCGGGAGGCAATTGCGAGACATTCGTGTCGATCTGGTTCGCGGGCCGCGCGACTTTGCTCCAATACAGGAAGGTGTAGCCGAACGTTGCCCGCAAACGGCGAGTCAGATCGTAGCCGAGCGTGAGCCCGAGTTCCGGCACCACGGCAAACTGGTTTGTGGCGTACCGGCCGATGTTCGTCTCTTGTGCCAGCAGGTCGCCGACGAACGTTGCGGTTCCTCCGCCGGGCACCGTGGTGGTCGTCATGCCGTCGATTTGCACGCGGGAGGATGTGCAGCCGAGTCCGAGTTTCAGCAGCGCCTCCAACGACCAGCGGCCAAAGTGCTCTCGATGCACAAAGCCCAGCTCAACGCCGTTGAACTGATTCTCGATATCGAACAAGTCGTAGAGGCTTTTGGTGGTGCCGACGTCGATTGGCCCCTGCGAGACAGTCCACTCCGAGAACTGGTCGATTCGCACGCTTTCATCCAGCCGGGCATAACGCCAGCCGACCAGAAAATCCAGCCGGCCGCGGTTCCATTGGAGCGCTTTGCGCCGCAATAGCACCTCCACGGCCTGAAGTTGGCTTGCCACGTTGCAACTGATCGATCCATCCAGAAAGTCAGGGTGTGCGGCCAGCATGGCGCTTTGGGCACCCAGTTGGGTATCGTAGTATGGCCGGGCGATGATGGGTGTATCGGGGCTGGCGGCGGAGAAACGGGCAGCCTCCCGGCCGAATCCCAGGTAACCCGCCTCGATCCCGATGCGTTGCCAGGCGTCGAACCAGTAGCCCAGTGCAAAACGTCCACCCGATTGGACATCGGTGTTGACGCTGTTGTCGCCAAAAAGGATGCTCGTGCCCGATTGCCCGAGCACGCCGGCCGTGGCCGGAGCCGTGCCCGCTGGACTAGTCGTCACCAGCGGCGGCAAGCGGCTGCCTTGTGTCCACCATAGCAGATATTCGGCGCGAACCCACAAGCGATTCCGCAACGGAGAATAGCACGGGCGGCAAGGCCCGCGCCAATTGGGATAACACTCGCTGGGGCAACACTCGCCGACAGGTCCGTCGTCATAAGTCGCGAGGCAGGGCGATTCCTCCGCGTATTCCGGCTGCTTCAATCGCCGGGTGGACGATTGCGGTTTGGCATCCTCCGTGGCCTGGAATCCAGTTTGTGCGACACGGGAAACCGGGCTGGAAGATGGCGACTTCCGCCACCGCAACACCGCTCGATCACCGCCGCCGTTCTGGGCGGAAACCGGCCACGCGATGAGAAAGATGCCGATCAGGATCGCTGGCGTTATCGTCTTGCCAACAGATGTGATAGAACCCACGAAATGCCCCCCACGGAGTGGTCTCGCGTCTTGCCGGCTACCACATTGGCGTCCGCATATTCCGCGCAACCCGCACCGCTTACCGTATCGGCATATTCAACAACGGCCTTGATATGTTTTCCAGGCAAACAAGGGGAACAGATAGACTACGGGGCAATCAACCCAGCCAAATGACGCCTAAGTTGCGCGAGTTGCCAGGGGGAGAGGGCGGCGAATTGGGTTGAGTCGGCGTCGTCTAGGCGGGCGCGAGGCACTGGCGGAGCCAGTGGCACACGGGCGTCGAGGGGGAGGGCCCCTTTCAGCATGGCCCCTTTCAGAATGGCCCCTTTCAGAATGGCACTGTCGAGCATCGCCTTGATCTGCTCACGGTTGAGCTTATGGCGACGGCTTAAGAGGACGAGGTATTCGATTAGTTGCTGGCCGTCGCGGAAGGCTTTTAGACGCATGTCGGCAACCACGGGCAACTGGAAGCGGTCGCCGGGTACGAACAACGCCGAGCCGCCGTACGCGCCGCGGTCGCCCTGGTCCAGGGCTTTGTCGGAGCCGAGCGTCTGCCAGGGCAGGTAGGCGTTGGCGCCGCCGGTCCAGGCGTCGAGCACGGCGGTTACCGATTGGGTGTTGCTTTGGGTGTCGCGATTGGCGCCGCCGTAGGCGCGGACGTCGAGACCCGTATCCCGGCCGAGTATCCGGCAGCGGCGAACCATTGCCGGCGAGGAGAATCCGCCCGCCCCGTAATAGACTTCGTCGACGATGCCGTCCAGCACGCGCCCTTGCCACTGCGGCCGGGAGATATCGGCCCGGGCTGTCCAGCGGCGCGAGTTTCCATCCGCCCGAGTGCGGCCGTCGGTCCACAGCCAGCAGAAGTATTGCAGTGCCATCCAGTCGTCCCAGTGGTAAGGCTCGTCGGTGGTCCACCACATATTCCCGCCGTAGTCGGTGCGGTGCGTGACCTTGCCGCCGTAGAAGCACTGCATCTCGGTCTGCGTGTAGCCCATCTTGCGGAAATGCTCGATGAACTGCCGCTGCACGGCCAGAAACGCTTCTTTGTAATCCTTGCTCAGTCCACGGCCGATGTAAGGCGCGGTGAGGTAGTGCTGGAGGATGTGCTCCTTGCTTTCGCCCCGGCCGGGCCAGTGGCCCTGGTAGTTGTACGTCTTCTTCGACAGCGGCGTCGGCCAGCTATCGATGAACGGCAGGTACATGCACTCGATCGGCACGCCCGGACGAGCGTTGTTTTTGAAGGCTTCGCCCGTAAGCAACGGCCCGACGTCGCGATCGTACTCGTCCCAAATCACGCGGATGTCGCCGCCGGAACCCGACAGCTTGGGCGTCCAGCGCCAGCAGTTTAGCACGGTGCGATGCTGATGGGCGAGCCGGTAATAGTCGCGCGCCTGTTTGGGGATACTGTAAGTGTTCATCTCCGGCCAGAAGCTCAGCCGGTCGGGCAGCAGGAAGTCGAACACTTCCAGCGTCACCGGCAGCAGCACCTTGTGGCCGCCGTCGGCCTCTACTTGCACGGCCCCCTTGTAACTGCCCGGCTTGGCGTCTTTGGGGATGTGGATGTCGACGTAAACGGTCTGGTTCCGCTGGTCGGGCAGTTCGCGCTGGGGGTCGGGAATCGCCAGCCAGTGACGCGGCATTAGCGGGATGCAATAGGCCGGCTGCCACTTGTCATCCTTGTTCCGGACGTACCAGTTCTTATACAGATCGATCCGGTCGCTGCCGATCTCGTTGGGTGCCACTGCTGGCTTGTCCAGCAGTGTTTTCGCGGGGTTTGTGCTTCGTTGGCTGCCACTGCTGGCTTGCCCAGCAGTGTTTTCGCGGGGTTTGTGCTTCGCACTGCTGGACAAGCCAGCAGTGGCACCCTTTTCGGCCTCGCCCTTTAGTGAGCCACACCGAACCCTTACGGCCTCCAGGCGGTCACCGCCGATGTTCTCGATGCACAACTGATAGGAAACGAACTCGCCCCGAGCACCGAACAGGCCGATCGCCCGGCCGTCCCAAACCGCGTTCGCCCGGGCAGAGGCACCATCGGCGGCAGCATTGGCGGCACCCAAGTCGTCGCACACCGGTCGACCGGTGATGGGACTGATCTTCACCAAGCCCGGCAGTGCCCAAACCCTGATCGGCCCCTGCTCGGCAGGCACGACGGCGCCGGCCGCGGGCGGTTCCAGCTTCGGCAGTTTCGGCGGTTGGGCCAGCGCGGGCGAACTGATCACGGTGCGGCGAACCGGGGGCGATGTCTTTCCGCCGGGCGACACGGCCGTCACCTCCAGGTCATATTCTTTCGACGGTGTCAGGTCTTCCAGGCAGAAGACGGTCGGACCGCTTCTGGCCGGATGCTTCACTCGCCAACGCTCGACCGGCTTGCCGTCCAGCGCGAGCCGCCAGCAGAAGACATTTTTCGCCGCGGCAATCGACAATCGAATAGCGCCGCTGGAAAGATGCGCCCGACGAGGCGCCGGTTCGCTGGTGAACTCGGGCTGCTCGGGCGTATCGGCAAGCGGGCGACCCAGCCGGACCCCGATGTACGGCTCGCTACCCCGGGCTTGGGCACTGTGCAGGAAGTTGTTGGCGTAGGCCGGGTTGCCGCCGTCCATGATCGCCAGGCCGTCGCTATCGCCGACCGCAAGCGCGTAGACCAGCCGCGGCCCGACCAGCACGGATATCCAGCCGCCGTCGAGTTCCTTTCGCACGGCCGTGCTGGCCAGACTGTTGCCGCTGGTCATGATCACGTCGGCCAGCGACGAGCCGGGCCACGCCCAAGAATGCTTAGTGCGGGCGTCGGCCTGCAAGAAGGTTGCCCCGTCGGGCGGTCCGTAGGGCACGCGGCTTTCGCCTTCCACCCAATCGCCGTTGACGGTCGACAGGCGAACGTAGCGCAACTTGTCGGCACTGGCACGACGCAGGAAGAGCTTGGCCGAAAGCACTTCGCGTCCGGCGGCCGGTTGGGCGTCGAACCGCACCAGGGCCATCTCCTGAATCGTCTTCAGTTTCAGCCGCGAGTGCTTGCCCGAGTTGGTGTTTCGCTCCTTCGCGTTAGCGTCGGATATCCAAACGTCGGCAGTCGCCCGAAGCCGAACCGTCTCGCCCTCTTCAGCCCCCTGCGATTCCAACCGGCCGAATCCGACGATGACAATCAGGCAGCAAATTCCAGAGACATATCCGTTCATGGAATTCTCGGTTGTTGGCTAACCCGGGTTATTCACTGAACAATCGTAACCCGAAGCGTAAGCGAGGAGCGCTCAACGGCTTCTCTCGCATTGGCTTAGCGCTTGCCGCGACACACTGGCGCATCGTACGTGTAACGGGTGGAGGACCACACTCGTTTGGCATCCCTCGCTTACGCTTCGGGTTACTATCAAGTGCTGAATAATCCGGGTTATGGCTGCGGCCAGCCCGAGGTGACGAACCGGCCGTCTCCGGAAAATAACTTTCCGTCGGCCAGTACCTTTCCGCCGCGGCGCAAATCGCAGACCATGTCCCAATGCAGGCCCGACTTATTCTTGCCGCCGGTTTCCGGGTATGCCAGACCCAAGGCCGCATGGAAGGTGCCGCCGATCTTCTCGTCGAACAGGGTGTTCTTGGTGAAGCGCCTGATCGAGTAGTTCGTGCCGAAGGCGATCTCGCCGAGCACGCGGGCGCCGACGTCCTGGTCGAGCATCGCCTGCAGGAATTCCTCGCCGCGACTGGCTGAAGCGTCGACCACCTTGCCGCCCTTGAACTCCAGCCGAACGTCGTCCACCTCGTGGCCCCCATGCACGGCAGGGTAGCTGAAGCAGACGACGCCCTCGGTGGCGTCCTCCAGCGGACCGGTGAAGACTTCGCCGTCGGGAAAGTTCTCGTGCCCGTCGCAATTGATCCACTTGCGGCCCTCGACACCCACCTTCAAATCGGTGCCATGTGGCGTAGTGAAATGGAGTTCCTTAACCTTATCGAGATGATCGACCACATATTGCTGACGCCGACTGACCTCGCGCCAGGCGGTGGCCGGATTGTCCATGTAGAGCAAGCCCGCCTCGAAAACGAACTGCTCGTAAGCGGCCAGCGACATTTGGGCGTCCTGCGCTGCCGACTGGCATGGATACTGCGTACCCACCCAACGCAACTTGCCCGCCGCCGCGCGATCCATGAATCGGGCCATTATCCCCTTGCGAGCCTGGCCGGCCAGGGCCTGCTTGGTCGGGTCGGTGCCGCTCAGCGACTTGGTGTTCTCCTCGCCCCACATGCTGATCGAAACGTCGACTTTTTCTATCGCGTGCCGATCGAGTGGGTCCTCGAATTTAAGCTGCTTGTCGTTGGCCGTTTCAAGCTTGATTTCCGCACACTCGTCGGGAACCATCTCGACGTGCGGATGGCCGCCGGCCAGAAGCACTTCCCGATATAGGGCGGTCAACAGCAGCCGTCCGATTGGGGGCGCGGCCAGCCTCACCAAATCGCCTTTACGCACGCCCGTCGAATAATTGACCAGAACTTTGGCCAGCTTCTCTAACCTGGGATCTTGCATGGTGTTTCTCCTTCCCCTGCGTGATAACCAAACCTCGCCCGATTGGCAATGGGAGTACGGCCCAGGGCCCAACCTAGCGGGTTTGCTATTGCCGCTTGCGCGCAAATTTGTTAGCTAGTGCGTGCTGGGGAAAGTCGGATGACGGTGGGTGTCGGGTGCCACTGCTGGCTTGTCCAGCAGTGCCGAGCACAACTGCCGCTAAGACACTGCTGGGCAAGCCAGCAGTGGCACCCTGCAACCACCCATCGGGCTATCAATGACAAACCACTAGATCGGTAACCCCCGCAAGCGTGCGAAATCAACCGCCGGAAAAACTGATTGAACTGCTTGCCGAACTTGGGCTGGCCACCGCCGGACAAGTTCAGGCAGTAGAACGCCGCGCGCGACGACTCGCAAAGAATCTGCCGCGGTTCGAATCGGTTTGGGTCGACGCGCTGGCTCAAGCCCGTCTGCTCACGCCCTTCCAAGCCGCACAAATAAACACGGGCAAGGGCCGATCTCTTCGAGTGGGACCCTACGTCCTCAGCCGACGCTTGCCGGCGCTGGCTTACGCCTCCTGCTATCAAGCCCGCGAACTCGATTCCGGGCAAACCGTTCGTCTTGCCGTTATCGAACCGCCGGAAAGTCAAGCGGTCGACATGCTGGCCCGGCTTGAGAACTTGGCGGCACGCGCCGAATCGATCGAGTGCGATCAGCTTGCGCCGGTCGCCCGGGTTGGGACTGCTCAGGTTGGGGACGAGATCGAGCGGATTTGGGCCGCCTGCCGCTACTCCGAAGGCCAGACGGCCGCCGAGCGGCTCGTCCGCAACGGCCGATTCCAACCGCACATCGTCCTCGACATTGCCCAACAGATGCTGGCCGGGCTGGCCGGGCTGGAACATCGCGGCCCGTGCCACGGCGATATCGGCGCCGACGTGCTGCTGCTGGCCGATGACGATAGCGTGGTATTGACGTGGCCCGGCCTGCGAGCGGCAATTCGGCCGGCCGAAGGTTACGCCCAAACCGACATGCCGCCCGAAGCCTACGATTGCCTGGCGCCGGAGCGGATCGTCGACGGCACGCCGCCCACTCCGCGCGGCGACATCTACAGTTGCGGCTGCTTGTGGTGGCAGATGCTTGCCGGGCGTCCGCCCCTGCCCGGCGGCAATGCGTTGGCCAAGATGCGATCGGCCCAGACGGCCAAGATACCCGACATCCGTCAACTGGCGCCCGACACACCCGAGCCGCTTGCCGCGGCCGTCATGCAGTGCATCGAGCGCGATCCGCAGGAACGTCCCCGGTCGATTGCTCAACTCGCGGAGCTACTGGGCGACACGCGGCATCTCGCGCCGCGAAGATCATCGCATTCTTCTCGCGGCACGACGACAGTCGGGACCGGGTTGCCGCAAGCGGCGCGACGGAAAACATCGGCCGACAGACGGACAGCGATTTGGTGGTCGGCCATGATCGGTGCGTGCCTGGTCGCGGCGGTAGCGATTGGCTGGTCGATCCAACTTGCCGGCCTGTCGGGCAAGCCGGTTGAAACGTCCGCCGGGTCGCAGCGCGTTGAGAAACCGGCCGATCCGCCCGAGCAGGAAACGGATCCGCCGCCGAAGAATCTACCGCCGGACAATCAACCCGAGGCCACGGAACTCGTGCTCGACTCAGCTAGTCCGGCGATGATCGAGCCCAAAGAGCTTCGGGCCGGGCTGTGCGTTCGGGGTGAGCCGGGCGAGCGGCCGCTGGTTCGGGTGCCACGCGGTGGGCTGGAGGTGAACGTCGCGGGGGTCCGCTTCCAAGGTATCGACTTCCTCTGGGACCACGACGCCCTGGCGAAGCCCGACGGCCAACCGCCCGCAATTATCCGCCTGGCGGCCTCCAGCGCCGAGTTCACCAACTGCACCTTCCGCTCGAAGCCCGGCGGCTTCCAACAGCCGCTCGCTTTCATCCTCT
Source organism: uncultured Planctomycetaceae bacterium (assembly GCA_964505115.1). Classification (GTDB taxonomy): domain Bacteria; phylum Planctomycetota; class Planctomycetia; order Pirellulales; family Thermoguttaceae; genus CAZDHN01. The sequence goes on along the minus strand of CAZDHN010000093.1, from coordinate 790 downwards.
GGACACATCCGGCGGCACGGAAAAATTCTGACCTATCGCTACCCAGTGGGCGGATACGCCTGAAAGACTGCACGCTGCTGGGCGGCGGAATCGGACTCGATTGCCGAACGGTCGGGGCGATAGCCATTGAACTGGATAACACGCTCTGCCAGGCCATCGGACCGCTTATCCGCCTGGACCACGCGCCCGCTGCCGACGAGCCGGTGGCCGTCGGCCTGGCCGGCTTGACGCTACGCGGCGGCGGCCCGCTGCTGGAATGCCGCCACGAACAAAGCGACCGCTCGGGCACGATTACCGTTCGCGCGGTCGGCTGCGTACTCGCGCCCGACAGCCGCTCGGCCGTGCTCGTCTTCTCTGGCTCCACGCCACCGAACCCGCTCTTGGCGAACATTCGCTGGAGCGGCCAGGGCTCTCTCGTTCTGCCCGCCACCCCAATCGCCCAGTGGCGTCAGCCCGACGGCACCCGCCGCACCCTGGACGACACTCCCGTCACAATCGCCGGTCTGGTCCGCAGCGCCGTCGCCTTCGCCGGCCCCGCCCGCTCCGACCCCGCCTCCAGCCGCGTCATCCGCTGGCAAGCCCCCATCCGCTCCTCCGAGCCACCCGGCGCCAACCCCGCTCGGCTGCCGCGGGCGAGCGATCGGAAGTGATTTGCCCGTAGCTGGATTCGCGCGTGAGCCGCCGGGTTCACGAGTTTAGTCATAAACGGTGCGGCTGTCCAAGACAGCCTAATCCTGGGCTCCCGAAAATGTGGAGATATGTGGAATCCATTATTACGCTGGTTTTGTTT
>CAZDHN010000092.1:0-13291 GCA_964505115.1 uncultured Planctomycetaceae bacterium | reverse complement strand
AACCCCTGTCTTCGGACTGAGAATCCGATGTCCTGGGCCACTAGACGAAGGGGGCATTGGTCGGAGGCGACCTGTATATTGTCGTCGCTTCCGGGTGGAAAAGTATACGCTAACTTGTCTTCGGGAGGTCGTCAAGGCGGGGGTCGGAAACCGTGGTGGCCCGGCGCGGATTGTTGGGGCCTCCGTAAGAGTGGGCGGAAGACAGGTGGTTAGCCCAGTTCGAGCGTCGTTGCGCCGAATACTCGCGCGAGGTCGATGTCGGGCGGAGCGCCCCTGTACATTCGGGCCGCCTCGAAGATCGGCTTCATGCCGTGTCGCTCGACCAGAGCGCGTGCCGCCTCGTTGGGGTCGGGGATGTCAAGATAGACCGATTCACCGGAGGCGACGGACGTGAGGCCCTGGAACAGATCTTCGGCAATTTGCGGATCGTCGGCGAACAGCGGCCCTACCTTATTGCCCTGGCGGCAGCGTCGCAGCACGCCGTAGCCGATCAGGCGGTCGTCGCGCATCCGTCCCAACGCAGTTGTGCCGGGCTGGGCGATCCAGGAGCGGAGGAATTGCGGCCGGCGCGTTGAAAATAGCCGGGCGTCGTAGTCGACCAGTTGGTCGAAGGGGATCCGGCCCAAGTCGACCAGCCCGGCCGGCGCCGTGGCGTTGGCGGTTCCCTCGTGGCGGACGTGCCGATAGGCGGTTTGGAAGTCGAGTGTGCGGTAGTGTGCTTCCATCGCCGTGACTCCGTCGAGGCCGATGTTCCGCCCGTCCAGGTATTCGAGCGCGGCCTTGGTGAGCTCGCGGCCGTGACCCTGCCCGCGAAACTCGGGCTGGACGATGTAAAGGCCGACGAACCCGAAATGCTCGTCGTAGGCGATGGCCGAGATAGCGCCGATAGGCCGGCCGGCGAGTTCACCGATGAAGAAGCCGTCCGGATCGGCATCGAAGAACGGACCGGCGTCGCACTCGCCCGGATTCCAGCCCTCGTCGGCCGCCCAATCGAGCACCCGTTCCAGGTCGATACGCTTCATACGGCGAATGGCAAGACTCATTGGAGTTTCCTCGTGCGTGTGCTGTGCTGCTTCAGCTTTCGGAAGTTTTCGCGGTGTCTATCCGAGCCGCGGGTTACGACACCCGACCAACACCTGCCCCGAGGACGGGGCGGCTCAAACCATCATGAAGCTTAACTCCACTCGATCGTAACAAGATAAGTTCGCCTACCGCAATGGCGGTGGCGGTGTGGGGCCGCCGGGTGGAGGAGTGGGGCCGGTCGGGTGGCCCTGAACCGGTTGGGGGCCGCGAGGTGGGGCTGCCTGACCGCCCGGTGGAACGGCTTGCGGTGCCGCTTGACCGCCGACCGGTGGAGCCATCGGCGGGGCAGGTTGAGGTGCCATCGGCTGAGGTGCCATCGGCTGAGGTGCCATCGGCTGTGGCGCCATCGGCTGTGGCGCTGCCGGCTGAGACGCTGCCGCCGCGGCGGGTGCTTGGGGTTGGTGGGCAGCTTGCGATTTCTTATCGGTCCGGGCACGCGGCGCTACCGACTCGCCGTAGGCCGGCTCGGGAACGGTCGCCAGCAGCTTTTCGATCACCTGATCGACGTCGACCCCTTCGGCGTCGGCGTTGAAGTTCGTGAAGATGCGGTGCCGGAGCACAGGGTAGATGATGTTGCGGATGTCCTCGGCGGCAACCGTGTACCGACCGTGGATGATCGCCCGGGCCTTGGCGCCGAGAATGATGTTCTGTGCCGCTCGCGGTCCGGCGCCCCAGGCCAACCAGTTCTTAATGAACTCCGGGCTGGGCGGCTCCTTGGGCCGGGTCGCCCGAACCAGATCGACCGCGTAGTCGACCATGTGCTGCGAGGCCGGCACCTGGCGGACAAGCTGCTGAATCCAGACGATGTCCTTGCCTTGCAGCACAGGGTGGATATCCTGGCTGACCGTTTGCGTGGTCGCCAGCACGATGTCGCGTTCCTCGGATCGGGTTGGGTAGCCGATGTTGATCGAGAGCATGAAGCGGTCCAGTTGGGCTTCCGGCAGCGGGTAGGTGCCTTCCTGCTCGATCGGGTTCTGCGTGGCCATCACGAAGAACGGCGGTTCCAGCTTGTAGGTCTTGCCGGCCGCCGTCACCTCGTATTCCTGCATGGCCTGCAGCAAGGCCGCCTGCGTCTTGGGCGGCGTGCGGTTGATCTCGTCGGCCAGCACAATGTTCGAGAAAATCGGCCCGTGGATGAAGCGGAAATCCCGCTTGCCCGTCGTCGAGTCCTGGTCGATGATCTCCGTGCCCGTAATATCGCTGGGCATCAGGTCGGGCGTGAACTGGATCCGGCTGAAATCCATGGCCAACGCCTTGGCGATGGTCGAGATCGTCAGCGTCTTGGCCAGTCCGGGCACGCCGATCATCAGGCAATGTCCCCGGGCGAACATGCAGATCAGCATCTGCTCGATCACCTCGTCCTGGCCGATGATGACCTTGTGCACCTCCTTCAAGAGCATCTGCCGCGCTTGCGAGATCCGGTGGACAGCCTCTTCAGGGCTCATATGGTGGGCAGGCACCGGGGCAGTCGACATCTGATTAGCTCCTTCTAGTTCGGAAAACCAAGCCAAACCCAGACTTACATGATACCGTTCTCACCCCCCGCTCCGCAAGCTACGTGAATGCCGCCGCGAGCCGAAGCCATCGACCGGTTCGAGACACCCAGCCACGCCTCGCCCGGGCACCAAGCCCCAAAATCAATTGTCCCCCCGCGAGATGAGTGCTGGAATCAGCGTTATTGGGTGGCACGGGGCAAGCGCGACGATAGCAAGGACGCCGAATAGAAACGCCCTCCACGGAGGAAACCACGGATAGCACGGATAGCACGGATAACACGGATAGGAAGATTTCGGATCAGGACTGCAACGCCCGGCGGAAACATCCGTGGGGAACTAAAGAGGGACAGGCTACTTTAGGGAACTAAAGGGGAACTAAAGGGAACTAAAGAGGGGCAGGCTACTTTAATTCGCCTAAACAAAGTAGCCTGTCCCCCTTTGTTCCCTGTCCCCCTTTGTCCCCCTTTGTTCCCCTATCCCCCTTTGTTCCCCTTGTTCCCCAGGCCTGCCGTCCGTATCCGCTTTGTTCCCCTTGTTCCCCAGGCCTGCCGTCCGTATCCGTGTTTGATCCGTGTTTCATCCGTGGCTGATATCCTCGTGCTGAACTTGGCGAGGACGCCGCAGCTCGCAGCGCGTGGCGAGGCCGACTCTTCAGCCCGAGTCATCTGAACTCTTGCGAGTTCAGCTACGGCTCGCGGCCCTAGACGCTTTCCAGTGCGTTGCCGTCGGCGGTGGTGGGCGTGAAGGGGACGGGGATCGGACGCTCGAGGAAACTGACGAGCTTCTTGGAACGGACCGGATGTTGAAGCTTGCGGACCGCCTTGGCCTCGATCTGGCGGACTCGCTCGCGTGTGACCGAGAAGATCTTGCCGACCTCTTCCAGCGTGTAGGCGTAGCCGTCGGCCAGCCCGTAGCGAAGCCGGACAATCTCTCGCTCGCGATAGTTCAACGCGCCAAGCACGTCGGCAATCCGCGACTTGAGCGAATCGCGGTTGATGTCGTAAAGCGGATCGTCCTCGCGGTGGTCTTCCAGGAACTCGCCAAAATAGCTGTCGTCGTGGTCGCCGACCGGCTGATCGAGCGAGAGCGGCTGCCGGCTCATCTGTAGCACGCAGTGCGTCTCTTCCACCGAAAGACCGGCCTCGTCGGCCGTGGCCTCCAAGGTCGGCTCGCCGCCGGTGGCCTGGAACAAGTCGCGAGTGACGCTACGAACGCGGCTCATGGTATCGATCATGTGGACGGGCACTCGGATAGTGCGACTCTGGTCGGCAATCGCTCGGGTGATCGCCTGGCGAATCCACCAGGTGGCGTAGGTGGAGAACTTGTAGCCTCGGGCGTGTTCAAACTTGTCTACCGCGCGCATCAGGCCGGTGTTGCCCTCCTGGATCAGGTCCAGGAAGCTCATCCCGCGGTTGCGATATCGCTTGGCTATGGAAACCACCAGCCGCAGGTTGCCGGCCGACAGGCTGCGTTTGGCCAAATCATATTCCTGCTGGAGCCGGGCAGTCTTGTTCACTCTGTGCCGTAGCGTGGACGGGCTCTCCAGCGTGGTCCGCATCAGATACCGCAGCTCGGTGCGAATCTGGTCTACCCGCTCGGCAGCCGTTCGGTCATTGCGCAGTTCGGCCAACTGACCGTTCAACTGCTCCATCCGTTGATGAATCTGCTCCAACTTGGCCAGCACCGGCTGCAAACGTTGCGTCCGCAAGCCAAGTTCCTCGATCAGTCGGACCGACTTGTTGCGGCGGCAAGCCATCCGCCGCCAGGCCGCCTGCCGTTGATCAAGCGGTCGGAACTTGTTCATCACCACCTGGAAGTCCTTGCGGTTTTGCCCAAGCAAGTGCTGGAGCGTCCGCAAGTTGGGATCCAAGAGCCCCATCAGGTGACGCTTCTGCCGGACATTGGTCACCGAGACTTCAACCGTCCGATCCAGTCGCAGACGGCCGGCACGAACCTTCTCCAACAGGCCGATTGCCGCCTGCAGTACATAGTCGGTGGCCAGGGCACTGTGCCGGAAGCGAGTTCTGGTCTTCTCGATCTGCTTGGCCGCGGCAATCTCCTCGCTGCGCGTGAGCAGCGGAATCTCGCCCATCTGCATCAGGTAGATGCGGATCGGGTCGTCTATATGGCTGGGGCTGCCGGTCTCGTGAACGACCGTTTCCTCGACGACGGGCTCCTCGGCGACGGCATTCCAGTCGATCGGCGCTTCATCCGCGATCGGCGTCTTCTTGGCGGAAGCTGACTTGCCGTTGAGGCCGGCCTTGCCGTTGCGAGCAGCCTTGCCGTTTGTGGGCTGGGCAGTCGACTTGCGACAGGCGGATTTATTGGCGGCGGGCTTGCTGGTTGTTCTCGACAAGATGTTCACCTCGACAGGGCAAGAGTCAACTGTAGGCACCTAACAGCGGCCAGTGCTGTACTGCGTCCTGAAAAAAGCACTTCGGGTGCCAAATCGGTGAATGAACAACGAAGGTGAGACATAACCCCTTTCATAAAAGAGAGTTGCGATCATCTTGGCGGTTCCAGGTCACCTCGAACCGACATGCTAGCGTTGGCTTTGGGCATCAAAACGCTACAGGCCGTGTCGCGTTTGTGATTCACCCCCCCTGCCAAACTGCGGAGCCAATTACCAGATTACCCCACTTACCCCAGTCCAAGACGGGCTTTCGAACGAATCCCTGCCCCAGAATTTGCCACAAGACGTCCGATGCAGACGCTTAATGCGGCATAAACGCCACATCCTGCGCATAACATCTACATTAACAATTTACCGTGCTTTGTCAAGAGGGGGTGCGGAGGCAATATCGGGCGGGGTGGGGAAGGTGGCAGAATAGGCAAGGGACTGATTGCCCCGATGGAGTGCCTGTACTACCGGCTACTGATCGGGTGCGGATCGCGGTTTGTGCCACGCTGGGGGCAAGGGAAGACGGGAAGCGAGGTAAGGGGAAATGGGAAACGGGGAAGAAGGGAAAACGTTGTGTCGAGGTTCCAATACCCTGAAGAAAGCGAGGTAAGGCAACTAGCAATAAATGAGCTACCCGGAAAGGGGCCGGAGATCTCTCGGCCGCGGAAGAAACACGGATTGATTCCTTCAGACAAGCACAAAGGAAAGAAGATTCTCACGCAAACCGCGATTTGCACCCCTACTGATCTGCCAGGATCGATTCGCGGCGGTAGAGGGGCATGTAGCGGTAGTAGACCTCGAGGGTCATCACCGCCATGGCCGTGTTGTAGATACGGCCACCCACCGCGCCGCGTCCGCCGGCAAAATACCAACTACCCGCTTCATGGCCCGAGCTGGCCTGGGTGCGGATGAGTTGGTCGCGCATGGTGCGATTCCAGCGGTCCCACTCCGGCCCACCCCAGTGGTGCAGGACCTGGGTGCCGTAGTAGTTGTAATACATGTTGTCGGGCGAGGGGCCCCACTTGGAGAGATGGTAGACGACGCCCTGGCGTAGCGCTATGTTGTCGCGCTGCCAACCGGTATACATCCGCATCAGCAGGCCGATGGCCGTGGTGGTTGGACGCGGCGTGGTGTTCATGTAGCCGTATCGGGCGCCGCCCTCGCACTGTACGCTGGTGAGGAAATCCTTGGCCTTGAAGATGGTGGGCGAGGGCACGTTCAAGTTAGCCATCTGGCCGCTTTTCAATGCCATCAACTGCCAGCCGGTGACGGTCGTGTCGCCCGGCTCGCCGGGTGTATAACGCCAGCCGCCGCCCTTGCGATCCTGGGCATATACGATGAAGTCGATCGCGCTTTGGGCGATGTCCTTCAAGGGTTTGTCGTCGGTCATTGCGTAGGCCTCGCACAAGGCGATAGTGCTCAGGCCTTGGGCGTACATGGTTCCTTCTTGAAGATCGGCGCCGTGCGGGGTTATCAGTGCTCGATTGCCCAGGTAGTACAGCCCGCGTCTGACGACCTCCTGATACTGGCCCGTCTGGTGCGTGTATCCGGCGCCCAGGAAGGGCAGCAAGACGATGGCCGTGCCGCCCGTGGTGGTTGGCTCGGTGCCGGCATTGCGACACTGGCCCTGACATATGTCATCGTGGTTGAAGTGCCAACTGCCGTCCTTCTGCTGATGTGCCGCCAGCCAGCGCAGGCCTCGCTCGACGGCCGCCTCGCTCTTGTCGCTTGCTTCGCCGCTACCGATCGCCAACGACCGACCTTTCGGGCCCCGACCGGCAAGTGCCCCGGTCACGTCGCCGTCGGCCTGTTTCATCCAGTCAGCCTGGGGTGGCAGGTCCGAATTGGCGGCGACCGACCGAGCGGCTTCATTCTGGGCCGACTGCTCGCGCGGCGAGGCGATCCGCGGCACGCCGTAATCGCGATCAACCGACATGGCGGTCGATACGATCGGGCTTCGGCGGGTCGGTTTATTCGGGTCGGGCGTTTCGCGATCGAGCGAGTCGAGCTGGACCGGCCGATCGAAGTGGGCGGTTAGGCCGCGCGATGTCGCGCCCGGTTTGACGGCCTGGACAAGCAGCCCCAGCACCAGGATCAACGTCGCGTGAAACACCAGGCTCAATAGCCAACCGGCCGATTGGCGAAACCCGAACGGCAACCACCAGGGACGCCCGGCTTCGGACGCGATGTGCTCGGTATCAACCTTTGGCGCGACGGGCGGCGGTCCCTGGCCGGGCTTGGGTAGCGGGACGGTCGTCAGCGGCACCACCGGTTGCGACTTCGCCCGACTGCTCCCCGCCTCGGCGGGCGGACCGCTATCGTCGGCCAGCTTGGGCAGATCGGGTGTTATCGAGACGGGTTTGGGCACGACACGGTTCCCTTGCGGGCGGTTTGGCGCTGACGAGCTCGCGTTAGCTTGCGGAAGCCACGCCAAGCAGACGACTTACACCAATTATAACTCGGGCATACGCCGCGGCCCGAGTCCCAAACCGTCCCGACCGGCCATAATTCCCGCAGAACCGGCACAGCCGGTCAAACATCCGGGCATTTGGGCCAGATGCAGCGAATGGCCCCGATCAGATACCCGGTATTCTTCGCGTACCCCTTTGGCAAACAACCACTTCCGCCCTGCCGAAGCTCGCCTTTACTATCCTCCCGGCGTCGGCCTCCCCATCACACCCGCGTCTCCTGGCCCGGAACTCGGTTACGGCTCGACCCAAGACGGCGATTGAAAGAAAAAAACGCCGCAGTTCCACCCTGGCCCCCCGAGCCCCTTGTCACCCCATCCCGGACGGAGTAAAGTGGCGGCATCGGTGATCGATAGGCAGGCCAATAAGAATGGAAGATGGAACGGCTCTCGCCAGAAAGCAGTCTTGGCCTGCTTTGCTAATAGATTACCGGCGAAGGCCAAGCGAAAGCCAGAATTTTTTCCGCCACCAATTTCCCGAGCGCCAGCAAGGTTTCTAGATGTCAGAGCCATCTGGACAACTTCAGCTACCTAGAGAACTCAAGGACGTAATCCTCAGCAAGAAGTGCGTGGCATTCATCGGATCGGGGCTGTCAAGTGGTTGCTATCCTTCATGGTCCAAGTTGGTCCATGCGCTGTGTGAGAGGTGCGGGAGTCCCCACTCTGTCCACGAGGACAGCCCAGCCTGTGACTTGTTAGATGCAGCCCAGGATGCCAAGAATCGCGCGAAGAACCAGTATTTTTCTTTTCTTGGTGAGACGTTTGGTCGTGATGGAGATTCTGCGACGATTCGTAGGTACAACTCTCTGCTCGCACTCCCCTTTCATTCTTACCTGTCAATCAACTTCGACCCCTTGCTCTTCTTGTGGGCGCCCAGGGTGCGCCCCCCGTGTTCGATGGCCAAAAAGTTTCCTGACCTTGATCGAAAAGACATGGTGAATCGATCCATCCATTACTTGCATGGCTTAATTGAACAGGGCGTCACTCCCACCGATGGAGACATCGTGCTTGCTCGTGATGAATTCGACGCGGCTTACAGCGACAACAGTGTTTTGGTGAGTTTGCTTGCCTCAACACTTAGGAACGATCCTATTGTCTTCATAGGTTGTAGTCTGCGCGAACATGTCTGGGAACGTATATCCGACATTTATAAGAATCAACAGCGCGAGCTACGAGAGTATTTTCGGAGACAGAATATACCAAGGAAGCCACCCCCGCGTTTCATCCTGGCGCCAATGCCCGAAATGAACAGGAAAGAAGGCGGGCAACCTGATGAGGCGTTGAGTCGAGAGGTGCCGCAAGACGAAGATGCCCGCTATCGGTCAATGGACATTATACCAGTCTGGTACCGAGTATCGGGCAGTGATCATTCTCAGTTATGGGATGCTATCGAGCAATTGGCGGGCATTCCGCCACTAAAAGTGTCTTAGGCTGGCAAGGAGATGGAAATGCCGGATGAACTCCTTTTTTACGACAAAAAACGCAAAGTGCAACACTTCTTGGATCAGCATGAGGGCTCTCCAGAAGCGCTGATCGATCTGGAGGACCTGCTTCGAGACCGGGAAGTACGCAGGGACTTCTTTCGTGATCGGGATCGGGCAGACTGGATCGCACCGCTACGGAACGCCACGTTTTTCGATAATCCACCCGGAGTTACGCAAGATGAGCATCCGGGCGTGCAGTATCCGATTTGGCCTGAGTCACAGTATCTCGCCCGCATGGCTTCGAACGCCCCCGCTGAAGTGGCCGACATCCTTGCGCAGGTCGAAACGGACAACCCGTCAGTCATCGGTGACATACTTGACGCAGCGCTGAAAATGCCCGCTCCGATTGCGGCCGGACTCGTCCCGAGCGTCTGTCGAGCGGCACAAGACGGAATACTTTGGATTCACTTCAAAGATGCCAGCGATTTGTGTGTCCGGCTTGCGGATGGTAGTGAGGTGGACGTGGCGTTGACGCTTGCGGACGCTCTATTCACGCCCACGTTCGAAAAGGGCCAAGAAGAACCCCGCCGACGAGATGATTACTGGTATAAGGATGGCCTTAAGAAGGTGGTGCCCGCCTTGGCCACCCGAAAGCCGCAGGCGTTCTTAAGAAAGCTGTGCGATTGGCTGAAGATTTCCGTCGAAGCCAAGAATCGCGTTATTCCAGAAACCGGGGACGATGGCTCATACTTGTGGCGACCCGCGATTGAAGAGCACAGCCAGAACCGCGACTACGATTTTGCAGGCGCGATGGTTGGTTTTGCTAGAGAGGGATTCGAAAGGGCCGTTAAAGACGGGAAACTTTCGCTTGACGAGGCACTGGAGATCGTGTCGCACTATGCGTATCTCGTCTTCAAGCGGCTCAGGCTTCATCTGATTAACAAGTTCGCCGACAAACGTGCGGAGCTTGCCCGACGTGAACTTTTGGATCGTAAGCGGTTCGACGATTACCAATTCAAGCATGAGTATGCGATGCTTGTTGGACGCCGCCTGACTCTTTTGACACCCGAAGAGAAGGGCATCTGGTTCGGATGGATCGACGCCGGTCCGGACATGTCACACTTCGACGAGTCCATCAAGAGAAATTCTGGGCGCGATGCAACCGACGAAGATCGACAAGGCCGAATCAAATACTGGCAGTTTGAGAAGCTGCACTGGGCTCGGGAACACTTGCAGGGGGAACATCGCGAGTTCTACGAACGGATGCTAGCTGAAAACGGCGAACCGCAATTGGCCGACATGAACGTCCGCATGGAGTCTGGCTGGGGTTCCCAGAGTCCCATGGCAGTGGAAGAGCTTTCTGAAATGACGTTTCAGCAGGCTGTCAAAGACGTTTCGTCCTGGAAGCCGGAGAAGGGCGGGTTCAGGACACCGGATGTCGAAGGGCTCGCTTCAACTTTCAAACAATACATCGCCACCAATCCCGAGGCATTTTCCGCCCAATCAAATATTCTAATGGACCGGCCTGCAATCTATGTACGCGGGTTTATTGACCAAATGGGCAAAGCGGTGGCTGCCGGTCAGAAAATCGACATTTCGGCAGTACTTGATCTGTGCCAGTGGGTCGTTGACCAGCCCGTCAACGAACGTACGACGGCGAAGGGCGAACCTGATGTCTTGGTTGACAAGGACTGGCAATGGGCGCGGAACGAAATCTCACAATTCATCAAGTTCCTATGCCGGGCCGCCTCCGACGATGCTCCACAATATCAACTGGAATACCGAGAAGTGGTTTGGCGGTTACTTGAATCGCTCTGTCGGGACGGGAAAGAGTCCTGCATCGTTCAAGACGTATCCCAGGATGATCCACGCATACACGACTACCTCGACCTGGCCATCAACTCGCCACGGGGCAAGGCGGTGGAAGCAGCCTTGGAATATGCACGTTGGGTCGCCAATCACATCAAGAAGCCGGATGGGAAGCGGCAAGTCATTCCGGGCGGCTTCGACGCGATATCCGAGATTCGTGCAATGCTGGAATGGCAGATTGCGCCGGAGAATAGAAGCGTCGAAGCATTGTCAGTAATCGGATCGCAGATCGGTGTGATTTACTGGATCGACAAGCGGTGGCTGGCGACGAACGCCGATCGGCTTTTCGACTTGAAGGGCATTGAACAAGACCCACCCGCATCTGACGGCTGGGCGGCGTGGAACGCGTTTCTCACTTGGGGGCAGGCGTACATAGAGTTCTACAGGCTTTTCCAGTCGCAGTTCGCTTATGCGGTGGAGCAAACCGCGACCGTGAGACTCACGGAACAATCACGCGAGCAGCCGATGCACCACCTGGGCGAACACTTGATGCTTCTATATTGGCACGGACAACTTGGGCTGGATGACGATGCCCAACTGCTCCGAAGATTCCTCGTAGATTCGCATCCTGACATCCGACGGCATGCCATTGGGTTTGTCGGGCAGAGCGTGGGGGAGGGTGTCGAGGAAGTCCCGAGCGAGATTCTGGATCGTTTCATGGCGTTATGGGAGGTCTACTGGCGCGGTGAAGGGAAGAAAGACGCGAAGGAGAAACCTGATAGCTTGTTGTTTGGCCCCTGGTTCTCATCCGGCCGCTTCCCGGAGCAATGGGCAATGGAGCAGCTTGAGGAATTTGTCGAAGTAGCGCCAATCCTTGAACCGGATCACGCCGTTGTGGAACAGCTTGCCAAGATAGCACACAGTAACCCCGCAAGATCGGCTCACATCCTTGATCGGATGGTCCGGGGTGATCAAGAAGGCTGGCGCATTAGTGGCTGGAGTGATGAGGCAAGGACGATACTCGCCTTAGCCATGAAGGCCGGCGATGAAGCTCGCGCAGTTTCGGTTGAACTCATCAACTACCTGGGGCGCCGTGGCTACAATGAGTTTGGAGATTTGCTGGAATGAGCCAACCTCATTCAGCGGAAGCCACACCGCCGCAGGTCGCCGCGAGTACGGCAGGCTCATCGTCAGGTGATGATTGGCGTGTCGGCCGACATGGGGAGGCCGGCGGCGGGGCAATCGGCACAGGGGACGGGGATGAAGTGGGGCGACAGTTTCGGGCGCTGCCTCTTCGGTCTCGCTTGGCCCACCTGCTGTAGGTCCTTGAAGAAGTCGGGATACGACTGCGATTGGTTTGCTTCGGTGAGCCGAATTGCTTCCTCGCCGCGGATCGGCAGTGTCCGGCCTCTTGTCTCGGCCGCAAGCCGGGCTGCCAGGCAGTAACGTCTGGGAACGCCGGCCGCTTTGATCATCCGGCCGTAAACTTCCTTGACGTCATCCGTTAGCGCGTTGCCGAAGGAGAGCGGGACGAAGTCGCAGGGCCAGATATCGCCGGTGGAACTGATGTAGCTGTGCATCACGCCGGCGCCGCATCCGAACTTGCCGGGGCCCTCGGTGTAAGGGAATGAACTGACTTTCAGGCCGTCCTTCTCTCGATTGGCGTCGAACTGGATTTCGAAGAGGCGGTCGACGTCTTCCTGCTGGAGGAAGATTTCGTCTGCCTGATCGGAATAGGCGAGTTCTCCCTGGGCGATCGGCCGGTGGATTCTGACCTCGTGCGCGCCGTTATCCTTTGCCAACTCGAACAGCGCGGTGAGGTGCTCCTTGTTGAGATACTTCCGGAACACAACGGATGAAACGACCGTGTAGAGTCCCGCTCGAGCCGAGTTTCTAATCGCCGCAATGGCGTTTCCGAACGCTTTGGGGTTTCGGCGGATTTTGTTGTGCTGTTCGGGATACGGTGAATCGAGGCTGACGGCCAGAATGAACAGCCCGCTCTCTTTGAGCGACTTGGCCTTCTCCGGCGTGAGCAGGGCGCCGTTGGTAAACATCAGCGTGGAACTCCGGTCGTCGACGGAGGCGACGATCTCGGCGATGTCCTTGCGGGCCAGCGGTTCACCGCCGGAGAAGACGATGTTGGCGATCCCCAAATCCTGCAAGTCGTTGATTATCCGAATCCATTCGTACTTGGTCAGTTCGGAATGAGTATCGGGTACGGTCGCGCCGCAATGTTCGCAGCGGTAGGGGCAACGAGTCGTGATGCACATGTGCACCGAAAGCGGCGCGGAGCGGCGGGCCGTTGCCAGGTCCTTGTAGAGCCGGCTCTTGTCGACGCCCGCGCTGACGAACGTCTTAAAGGCCCTGGAGGGCACGGGCGGCACGAAGGAACTGATGACGTAGCGATCCTCGAACGGTATGATTCGTTCGCCCCTGGCCGCGCTTTCGAAGATTTGCCTTCCGTGTCTGGGCGTGTAGTCGGGGTCCGCGCGGAACATCTCGTCCAACTCGAAGGCGAAGTTGCGGAAACCCGCATCGGAGATCATCTGCTTCAGGATCGGAAGATTAGAAGGCAGCATATCGAGCCTCGCTATTGACGCGGCGGGAGGGT
>CAZDHN010000091.1:0-13344 GCA_964505115.1 uncultured Planctomycetaceae bacterium | reverse complement strand
CCGGTTCCCTGGCGGGACCCCCTTGAGTCGCGCATTAGCCATGCAAGAATCAATAATCGCCGATCTTTGTCAAAAACTTAACGATCTCTGAGGTTAGTAGTATGGGGCATCAAGAACGATTCGTTTCTCAATAGCTGTCGCCCTCGACCAGCCGCTGGTCGGGTGCGGCGGATTCTTGTCGCCGATGGTGGTGGTGATTTCGGCCATCATCAGTGTACTGCTCAGGCCGTCTTGGATACCCCTAAGTGGGTGTGAACGGTGGCGCGGAGTCGTTCTCCCCCGCCGCCACGTCAGTTAGAATATCCCCTTGCGGAAGCTGGCGGTTGCCTTGCGAGTCGGTTACATTGTCCACCCACACTGCACATCAGGGCAACCGCCGGCTTCCGCCTGCGGCTATCGCCACGGATGCAAACGACGAATGCCCGCAACTCACACTACCACCGCTCAACTGGAGGACGATACGATGATTCGCAACCTGACGATACTCTTGCTCGTGGGGATTTGCCTGCCGGTCGAAGCAGCAGACAGCAATTCCGCACACAACGCCGACTGGCTACACGAGGCGAAGTGGGGCGTGTTGACGCACTACCTGGGCGCGCCGCCAAGCTCCGACGGCGGCGCGGAGTTGACCGCCGAGGCCTGGAACAAGCAGGTCGACGCCTTCGACGTCCCGGGGCTGGTCGATCAGCTTGACTCGGCCGGCGCGAAGTACATCGTGATGACACTGGGTCAGAACTCGGGCCACTACTGCTCGCCCAACGCCACCTACGACCGGCTGGTCGGCATCCGGCCCAGCAAGTGTTCGCGCCGCGACCTGATCGCCGATTTGTACAAAGCGCTGGAGCCTCGCGGCATCCGGCTGATGGTCTATCTACCCAGCGGAGCCCCGGCCGCCGACCCGGTCGCCCGAAAGAAGCTCAAGTGGCTCTGGGGGCGCAAGGGCGGCTGGCAACTGCCGGGCGAGCCGATCGGTGGGCGGCTGGCCGAGTTCCAACGCAGTTGGGAGGCGGTGATCCGCGAGTGGTCGCTACGCTGGGGATCGCATGTCAGCGGCTGGTGGATCGACGGCTGCTACTTCGCCGACGAGATGTACCGCTTCGACGACGAGCCCAACTTCACCAGTCTGGCCGCCGCACTGAAGGCGGGCAACCCGCGTTCGATCGTGGCCTTCAACCCGGGCGTGAAGATACCGGTCATCTGCTACACGCGGCACGAGGACTACACGGCCGGCGAGGCCCGACTGAAGGATGTGCCCGAGGCGATCCGCACCTGCCCGGGCCGCTGGATCGAGCGCGACGGCCGAAAGGTCCAGTACCAGGTATTGAGTTTTCTGGGCACGTCCTGGTGCCGCGGCGAGCGGCCGGCCCTGCCCGACGCAACCATCGTCGACTACACCCGCCGGCTCAACGCCAAAGGCGGCGCGATCACCTGGGACGTGCCGATCCAGACCAGCGGCTTGATCCCCGGGCCGTTTGTCGAGCAACTCAAATCGCTTGGCCGGGAGGTGAAGTGAACGTCCGGCACCTCATTGCAGAGTGTTTTGTGGGTGCTACTGCTGGCTTGTCCAGCAGTGCGAAATACAAACCCCGCAAGTACACTGCTGGACAAGCCAGCAGTCTGCTGCTGCTTTGGGCTTAGGAAGCGCCCCGCATCAGCAGCCTGTTCATAACTTTGGAGCTACTATAAGTGGCACCCTGTAAGCACCCATCAAACAGGATGTGATAGACTACTGGTATCCGCCGCGACTTTACCCGCCCCGAGGACGGGGCGGCTCCGAAGGACGGGGCGATTCGAACCAGCGCAAGATTTGACCCATGAGCACGACATCCGACCAGACAACACGGCCCTCCTTCGAGTTGGAACCTTACAGGTCACTCGACAACCGGGTGCTCACCGAGCGGATCGAGGTGGTCCGCGCGGAGATGGGTAACCGGCTATTGATACTCGGGCACCACTACCAGCGAGACGAAGTGATCCGGCTGGCCGATCTGCGCGGCGATAGCTACAAGCTGAGCGAACTGGCCGCCGCCGACCGCAATTGCCGGGCGATCATCTTTTGCGGCGTGCACTTCATGGCCGAGACGGCCGACATCCTGGCCAACCGGCCCCAGCGGCTGGCCGAACGCGACGGTGAGCGAGTGAACGTGGTGCTGCCGGACCTGCATGCCGGCTGCTCGATGGCCGACATGGCCGACATCGAACAGGTCGAGGACTGCTGGCGGCAGCTTTCCGAGGTGATCGACGTTGCCGAGGTTACGCCGGTTACTTACGTCAACTCGGCCGCCACCTTGAAGGCGTTCTGCGGTCGGCACGAAGGCATCGTCTGCACCTCGGCCAACGCGGCGGCCGTGCTGCGCTGGGCGTTCGAGCGGCGCCGGCGAGTGCTCTTCTTCCCCGATCAACACCTCGGCCGCAACACCGCGCTGGCAATGGGAATTTCGGCAGATGAGATGCCCCTTTGGAACCCGCACAAAGATGAGTTGGGCGGCAATGAGTTGGGGGGAAACGAGTTGGGGGGAAACTCGGCGGAAGCAATTCGCCGCTCTCGGGTTGTGCTCTGGAAAGGGCATTGCAGCGTGCATCAGATGTTCCTGCCCGAGCACGTCGAGCGATACCGGGAGCAATACCCGGACGTCAAGATTATCGTCCACCCCGAGTGTATGGAGGAAGTGGTTAGCCAGGCCGACGTGATCGGCTCGACCGGCACGATCATTCGGGCGGTCAAGGAAGCAGCGCCGGGAACGCGTTGGGCAATTGGAACCGAGTTGCATCTGGTCAACCGGCTGAAGAACGAGCATCCCGACCAGATAATTCACTTCCTGGCGCCGTCCTGCGCGATGTGCGTGACGATGTATCGCGTCGATCCGGCCCACCTCTGCTGGGCACTGGAGAATCTGGCGGCCGGCACGCCGGTCAACGTCATCCGCGTTGAAGACGAGACTTCCCGCTGGGCGCTAAAATCGCTCCAGCGGATGTTGGAAGTGAAGGCATAAGCTCGGCGTCAGGGCGACCAGGCGGGGGCGTCTTCCAGGCCTTCGTCGGCTTGGGTTTGGAGCGAGACGCGCTGGCCGTCGTCGAAGGTGACTTCCAGAAGGGTGAGGCCCCACTTGCCGCCGCTGCGGCGTGCCTGGGCGCGGACGGCAGCTTCTCCCCGTGGACCGGTCACTGGGAAGTTCAGGTTGGCCTCGCCCCGATCGCCTTGGGAAAAGACCTCGCCGCCCACTCGCCAGGTGTCGTTGACCGGCTCACCCAGCCGCTCGATTACCTGGGGGTCCTTCTTGACCAGTTCCAGCGCCATGCGGTACGGTTCACTCGCCTTTTGCGAACCGATCAACTCCTGGTAGATGTAAAAACCGCCGAAGACCACTACCGCCAGCAAGGCGACCGGCACAATCACCTTCCAGTTCATCATCGGGCAGCAACTACAGGTTTGCTCGTCGCACGAAGCGCCCTGGTCGGCTTGTTCCGCGTCCGAGGTCACTTCCATTGCAACTCCTCCTACATGCAAACTACTGTCGCCTTTCGCTCCGCGAAAGAACGCGGCTTTCGCGGAGCGAAAGGCGACGGTGCGACAGTTATTGTTTCCGCGATCCTAACTTGCCAATGGATCGGCGGAGCCCGAAATATCCTGTTCCGCATCCGCGGATTTGGCCGATTCGTCGAGCTTCTCCCGGGCGGCCTTCTCCAATCGGGCAAGTTCCAGCGAGGAAAGCTTCTCCACTTTCTCGGTATTCGTCGGAGTTGCGGCCTTATCTTTAGGCGACTTCTTGGCGGGTTGCTCGGATTTGGCGCCGTTTCCGTTCGGCTCGGGCCGGTCGACCACGCGGAGGTAATCCAACTCGATGTCGTATCGACCTCGGTCGTTCGCCCGGTCGAATTCAACCAGCGCGCGGCCGTTCATGTTGACCGACTTCACCTGGCCGGCCGTGCCTTCGAATCTGGCCAGTTCCGGTCGCTTGCCGTCGACCACTACGTATTGGCCGGCGTACTGCTCGTTCATTCGTAAGCTGCGTTCGCGTAACATTTGTCTGACTATTTCTTTTCCACTCGCCAACGGAGGTAGGAATCCAGGAAGCTTTGGATGTTGCCGTCGAGCACGCTGTTGAAGTTGCCCACCAGATGCCCGGTTCGGGCATCCTTGACGCGCTGGTCGGGATGTAGGAAGTAGCTGCGAATTTGCGAGCCGAAGCCGACCTTGGGCATCTCGTTGTACTTAGCCGCCTGCTCGGCCTCGCGTTTCTCCTCTTCCACCCGGGCCAACCTGGCGCGAAGCATCTTCAGCGCCGTCGCCCGATTCTTGTGCTGGCTCCGCTCGTTCTGACATTGTACCACGATATTGCTGGGCAGGTGGGTCAATCTTATCGCACTGGAAGTTTTGTTGACGTGCTGCCCGCCCGCGCCGCTGGCACGGAATATATCTTCGCGAATATCATCGTCGCGCAGCTCGATGTTGATCGTGTCGGACACTTCCGGCGAGACGTCCACGGCGACGAAGCTGGTCTGCCGCTTGCCTTCGGAATTGAACGGACTAATTCGTATCAACCGGTGCATGCCCGACTCGCCCTTGAGATACCCGTAAGCCATCGGACCGCGAACGGCAATGGTGGCGCTGTTGATGCCCGCCTCCTCGTTGCCCTGGCGGTCGAGTATCTCGGTCCTGTAATCGTTGCCCTGTGCCCAACTGATGTACATTCGCATGATCATTTCGGCCCAATCGTTGGCGTCGGTGCCGCCGTCGCGGGCGTTAATGGTCAGAATGGCCGCGTTGGAATCCAAGGGGCCGTCCAGCAGCGCCTTTAGCTCCAGTTCGGCCACGGCCGCCTCCAGCCGGTCGAGTTCGTCGGGCACTTCCGCCTCGAAACTCTCGTCTTCGGCGGCCATCTCGATCATCGTCGCCAGATCGTCACCAGCCCGGATCGCTTCATCCAACGGTTTGACGACCGTCTTGATCGCCTTCAGCCGGGCGATGGTCTCTTGTGCCGCTTCCTGGTTGTTCCAGAAGTCGGGCGAGGCCATCCGCTCCTCGATCTTTTGGGACGCAGCTTGTTTGACTTCGTAGTCAAAGAGAGTCCCGGAGCTGGAGAATCCGCTTCTGAATAGCCTCGGCCCGATCGATTAGTCCTCTGTCCATGTGGAGATTCCTAAGAGAAGCACGAATTTAATAACACTAGGAATGTTACACCACCATACCCCGATCAGGCAACCTAAAACCGACAATCACGGCCGGAAATGCCAAGCGAAAGGCATGTATTGGGGGGGTGGGTGGAACTTTTCCGTTTGGCGGCTAACCGATAGACTCTAAGGTATTGGCCCGGCCTCGTAACTCGCGGCGAGGACGCCGCGGCTCGGACCGATAAGCATTTTTGAAGTATTCGGAATAACTCATGTCTCGCGTAGTTCTAGCCATCTCGGGTGGTGTCGATAGCAGCGTGGCGGCCTGGCTGCTCCGCGAGTCGGGTCACGACGTGATTGGACTGTTCATGCGCCACGGCGAGCAGCCGGATCTCACCTGCCAGACACCCGACATGGGGGGCTCGCGTAAAAAGGGGTGCTGTACGGCGGCCGACGCGGCCGACGCGCGTCGGGTGACTGAACGGCTAGATATTCCGTTCTACGCGCTCGACTTCCGCGAGGAATTCGGCCGGATTATCGATTACTTCGTCCGGGAGTACACCGCCGGCCGGACCCCCAATCCGTGCATCGTCTGCAACACCTGGCTGAAATTTGGCAAGCTGCTGGAGTACGCCGACAGCGTCGGTGCCCAATTCGTGGCCACCGGTCACTACGCCCGATTGGAGAACACGCCCGACGGCCAGATCGCCCTGCGCACCGGTCGCGACCCGCTGAAGGACCAATCGTACGTCCTTTTCGGCATCGAGCGGGAGAAGCTGCCCCGGCTGATGTTTCCGGTCGGTCAGCACAACAAGGACGAAATCCGCCGCATCGCCCGGAAGGTGGGATTCGGCACCGCCGACAAGAGCGACAGCCAGGAGATCTGCTTCGTACCCGACCAGGACCACGCCCGATTCGTTCGGCAGCACCGTGGCGAATTTGGCCTCGGCCAACTGGACACCTCGGGCGAGATCGTCACAAGCGAGGGCACGGTGGTCGGTCGGCACGACGGGCTGGAGCGGTTTACGATCGGGCAGCGCAAGGGGCTGGGTATAGCGCTGGGTGAACCTCATTACGTCGTACGCATCGAGCCGGACACCCGACGCGTGGTTATCGGCGCCGCCGAGGAGCTTGCTCGACCCAACTTAACGGCGGCCGAGGCCAACTGGCTGATCGACGAGCCGGTCGAGCCGTTTCGCTGCCTGGTCAAGGTCCGCTATCGTAGCCGACCGGTGGCGGCGGTTGTCGAACCATTGCCGGGCGGTCGTTTCCGAGCAGACTTCGACGAGCCCTTCCGCGGCATAGCTCCCGGCCAGGCCGCCGTCCTCTACCAATCCGACCGCGTACTAGGCGGCGGGTGGATAGAGTAGCGGGGGGAGAGCACTAACAGTGCCAAATGGAGCGAAGGGTTAGCCCTCATTTGCAACGCCTATCTCCGCCGGCCGGACTTCCTTCGCGATTCTCTCGTGGAGTGCGTCCTCGGCCACGTCCAGTTCGTAGTCCATTTGGAGCCCCAGCCAGAACTGCGGCGACATATTGAAGTACCTGGCAAGACGAAGGGCCGTGTCCGCCGTCACCTTCCGCTTGCCAAGCACGATCTCGTTGATGCGTCTTGCCGGCACGTGCAAAGCCATCGCCAGCTTGTTCTGGCTCATTCCCGCGGGCTCTAGGAACTCCTGCTGGAGTATTTCTCCGGGGTGAACGGGAGCCATCTTCTTCATGCATCACCTCTTGTGGTAGTCCACTATCTCTACTTCAAAAGCGTCTCCGTCACGCCACCGGAAGCAGATACGCCACTGATTATTGATCCGAATCGAGTACTGCCCTCTTCTGTCGCCCTTGAGCTTCTCCAGGTGGTTGGCCGGCGGGACGCGCAAGTCGTTCATCTTCAGGGCACGATTCACCATCCGTAGCTTCCGCAAAGCCGCGCGCTGCAACTCGGCGGGCAGCTTCTTCGAGTGTTCCCGCCGGAAGATCCTCTCGGCTTCCTTGTCCCGGAACGTCCTGATCATGCTACCACTATAGCACGTTTAACGTTTAACGTCAATGCGTAACAGAGAAGGGTGACGCAACTGGACGCTCGCCGAGGCAATTTACCACCAAACCGCGTCCCTTTGGTCACGCAGTTTACCCACACTGCCGTGAATCCAAGCGAAATTACAAACCCGTTCCTGCGTCCGACCGTACGGTAAAATCCGCCGAGAATTACCACTTCAGGTGCCCCGTAAGCCATTGACAGACGGAGTTCTCCAGGCCAGAATAGCAACTATTATCGGGGGCTGTTCCCGCCAAGTAGTCCCGGTTCGGCCGCTTTTCAGGAGTTTGCACTCAAAACCGGAAGAGTCAATGTTCGCTGACCCCGCCCGCAAACACGTGAGAGGAAGGCTGCCATGCTAATCAAATTTGCGTGCAAGTGTGGCAAGACGTTGCAGGCCGACGCGAAGTATGCGGGGCGAAACGCCAAGTGCTCAAATTGCGGTGCTTCGATCTCCGTCCCTATCCCCGAACGCGCGCGCACCTCCAGCCCAGCGTCCGCCTTTCCGGCTCCACCTCCTCCTACTGCCGCCGCACCGCAAGGAGTATCGAGGCCATCTGTTGCGCCATTGAAAGCGACACCACTCCACAGTGCTGCACTTCCGGCGCAAGCTCAGCCGGTGGTGCCGCCGCCACTCGATGAAGGCAGAGCGGTCCGAGAAACCTTTTCGGATAGCCTCTCAGTGCCCCAACCTGACCCATTGGCATCTCTGAGTTCTCTGACCGATGAGAGCACTCGCTCGACAGGGGCGTCACGAAGAAGGGTGCCGCCAAACAACGGCGTGCCGGTACTCGTCAGAGTATTCGGCTTAATCATAATGGGGCTGCACGGCGTCGTCGGCGGGCTTACTTTGGCCGGGTTGATCATCTGGCTTCTCTACGTACTTGCAGAAGGTGAAAACCTGTCAGCCGGCAGCTTAGTAATGCTTCTCGGGTTTTTTTGCCTTCTGTTCGTCCCGATTTGTGGAGTGCATTTGGTGATGTTACGGCTGGGAAATGGCCTTCGACACGGACAGCGCAGCGCTGTTTGGGGGCTTCTGATCGTTGGTGTTCTCTGCGCAGGAACCGCGATCCTTTTTTTCAGCCTTTCGGAGGGTTCTACCGCCAGTCGTTGGGCCATTGCCATTCCAGCGCTGTATGCGGGCGCTGTTTGTCTGCCGCCGGTAGTGGCCGCATTCAAGGCGTGGAAGGAGTTTAGCTGATTTCCAACGGGTAAATTCCAAATTCCAGACACAATACTAATTTCTCTTGAGGCCTTTTGGGTTGTCGGCATGATGGGGTCACCGCAAGGCGAGTTTAGGGTGTTTAGGCCGGGTGGCCCAAACCGTCTCGCAGGTCGCATGAGAATCGCATGGATCAGCTGACTATGCCCATTGTAGTGGAATGCCAGAACTGTAAAGGGCGTTTTCAAGCGCCGAACGACGCCATCGGGAAGCGCGTGAAATGTCCGAAGTGCGCCGCGCCAATCACCGTAAGAGACTCGCAACCCACAGATGCCCCTGCGGGCACAGGACACACATCGGTTATACGTCCAAAGGCTGGAACGCCGCGAAGCGCGGCACCTGTCGTACAAGCACATACCTGTGCCCAAGCGAGGACAACGTCTTCGGGCGCATCACGTATGGAGCGTCGGCGCGCGAGCAAGCTGTTGCGATTTGGAATTGTGCTGACCATCATCTCAGTGATGCTCCTAATCATCGGAGTGATCCGAATAGGAGAAGACAACAAGGCTAGGAAGCAAGCTAGCGACGAGATCGCCGAACTGGAACGAGTGGGTATCAGTTTTGTCCCTGGGACAGTAATTGACTTCCGGGAACCGGAGAGGATACAGCGAAGGGCCATTACGAGAGTATTTATGTATGCAGCGGCGGCGACAGGTGCCTTTGGTGTAGCGTTCATCTTAGGAGGAATATGGGTCGGACCGACCAGGGTCCGGTGGAATTAAGGTCGCAAGGAAACAGGGCCTGCCCCAAAGGGCACTGCCGCTTGTGTAGAGTTCAGGGGAGACCATACATAACTCCGGAAGAGCGGCAAAATTAAGCCTGCCGTTCCCCGAACTCCCAAAGAAAAGGTGAGTAAGGTCCCTGTTGCTCCAACGCGAGCCATCTGCGTGTCTTTCCTCATTCCCACGCTCTCGCGTGGAAGCGCAAGGCTGGACGCTTCGCATCCGCATCGGCTACAACTCAGCGTCAGTCCGTCCACGTACAAAACAGCCGGGCAAATTGCCGGCCTGTCCGCTCTCTTTCCCCCCGTGCAACAGTTGGCCCGACTACAACTCCGGCCCAACGGCACTTGGGCCGAGCGGGTCGTAGCCTTCGATCGTGAAGGGGGAGTCGCGCCAGAAGTCGGCCACCGCGTCGTAGTAAGGCGAGGTTATCGCCCGCTTGATCGTCTCCTCGTCCGTAACGGCCGGATCGTAGGTGACATGCACGTCGACCGCGCCGGGTCCGGGCCAGGCTTCCAGCTTGAAGTAGCCGGAGATCCGGTCCAGGTCGTCGCGCTGGAGGAAGTAGAAGAGCAGATTGGCACGACCCCGGCAGCGGACGTCGTCGATTTTCAGTCGGGCCGTGGCCAGCGGACGGTCGGGCAGAATTCCGCTGGTCTTAATGAACGATGGTAGCGGCGCGAGATAGGATGCCGCGATGGCCCCGCCCGTGCAGGCCAGGAGCACGGCAATCAGCACGGCCTGCGACCACCTTCGTCCCCACGACGCCGGCGGCCCCCAGCCAAGCGTGCCGGAACTCTTCTGCGGACACGCCTCGATGCAACTCATGCAGGAAGTGCATCGGGCGGCCGTCACCTGTTCGAGTTGGTCGACCGGGATGTTCATCGGGCAGGCTTTGGCACAGAGCCCACAGTCGCTACAGTCATTCCCATCCCGGCTCACGCGGGTCAACCCGAAGCGGGAGAACAGGTTCAGCACGGCCGCCAGGGGACAGAACCATCGGCAGAAGGGCAACACGATGACGAGCGACGCCACCACGATCAGCCCGGCGACTACGTACGCCCAGGCGGTGATGTCCTCGCCGTGTCGGCTGATCAGTGCGTAGCAAGGATCGTAGGCGCGAAAGAGCAGTTCACCCGCCCGCCAGGTGGTGACGAGGATAATCGCAAGAACGACGTACTTCAGTAGCGACAGCGCGCGGTCCAGCCGCCCGTTCACTCGGACCTCGCCGACACCCAGTTTGCCTGCCGCCAGACGCAGCCATTCGGAGATGGTCCCCAGCGGGCAGACGTATCCGCAAAAGGCGCGGCGTAGGAGAAGGGTCATCAGCAACACGCCGCCCAAGATGTAGAAATTGGACACGCCCAGCGAACATATCATGTTGCCTTCGGAGGCGTAGGTGTAGATTGCCTCGACGCCACCGAAGGGGCACCATCTCTCGCAGTTCGCGCCCAGAACGAACACGCCGACCAGCGTGAGCGTCAGGAAGGCTAGCTGGGTGAGCCGTCTTGTCTTCTTCATGCCGCCTATTGACCCTCGCCCTTTGCACACTGTCCCCGGCTGGGGCAGCCGGCGCAACTGCGGCCGCTGCTGCAACCCGACTCGGCCACCTTCGACTTGACGTTCATCGCTTTGGCGAAGCCGGCCGTGCCGACAAGCTGGGCGAACTCCGGGCAATTCGTGGCGTGGGCCTTGAAACCGGCCAGCCCGCTGGGACGCATCGACGCGAACGAGCGGCTAAGCAGGTCGAGCGCCTTGGTGTCGTTTCCAACGGCCGCGTTAAGTCGGGCGACGTTGTAGAGCGTGCGCGGGCCGGCATTGGCGGGGAGATCGATCTGGTCGGCCACCTGCTTGGCCCTGCCCGTCTTGCCTAGTTTCGCCAAAGCCATGCCGCGTAGGGCCTCGGTCGAGGCGGTCGCCTTGTCGGCCGCCAGCGCGGCAAGCATCTCGGCCGCTTCGGCATCCTTGTTCATGGCCAACATGGTCTCGCCCAGCATGCGAGCCGAGGAAGCGCTGGCCAGCTTGGCGTGAATCTTCGTGTCGATATCCAGTGCGGCGGAATATAGCCGCTGGTTGACGTAGAAGGAATGCAGCGCCCGGGCCATGTATGACCACCGTTGGGTATCTTGCTCGGCGCCAACTTCCTTCCGCAAGCGTATGATTTGCCGCACCATCGCGTGTTGGCGTTGATAATCGCGGTTCTGCCGATCGGCTCGGACGGCATCGGCGTAGGCCGCCAGCGATCCTTCAAAGTCGGCCTTGGCCAGCAGTTTGTCGCCTTTTGCGAAGGCCTGCTTGGCCGAGTCGGCCCTGGCCGAGGTGGTTACGATCAGCGTTGCCCCAATCGCAAGACCAATCAAAATGCCAGAAATTCTCATCGTGTTTTCCCTTTTCTGTGTGTAGTGATGCTGCCCGACTGTCTCGGAAGTGGGCTACGTTTCGTCTGAACTAATCCGGTGGGGGGGCAGGTACTTGCGGATCGCGCACTTCTTTCCCACCAGCACGGCCCGTGTGTGGCACATCTTTGCAGTGCGGGATGGCTAAATCCCGGCGCAGACGCCTCGTAAGGCGCAATGATATGCAACCGGCGTGCCGAATTCAAGCTGCGGACGGCCCATTGTCCTCGTTCCCACGCTTCCGCGTGGGGACGCAAGGCCGGACGCTTCGCGTCCGAATCGGCCAGAACTTACCGCCAGTCCATCGACACGGGAGACAACCCAACCCGGCCTACATAGGGCGGCAGGGCCGCCAACCAAACCGGTGCTACCGCACCCAGGCAAGAACCCGGTCGCCACTAATCGCCGATCTTTGTCAAAAACTTAACGATCTTTGAGGTTAGTAGTATGGTTCCCGCCACTGGAATGTCGCCAATGCAAAGTCGCCTTTTGCACTCTGTGGAATGTAGTCAAGTAGGCCGCAAGAGTGGTTAAAAGGGGACCCACACTGCCACGGACTCCACTTTTTGTAGCCGGGTGGGTTGCGCGGCCCTGCCTCTGGCGTGGGGATCGAAGGGTTGACATCCGCTTTTGCAACCTTCATACTAAATCGCTTCCCGGATTACGGATCATACTGGACAGTCTCCAACGAGAGGTGAGCGAGATGGAAACTATCGTCAAAAACACCTACGAGGAAATCAGCCAGGCGGCCGCTCGGGTAGTTGCCAAGGTTATGAATACGAAGCCCAACGCGGTGCTGGGACTGGCGACCGGTTCGACCCCCTTGGGGTTGTACAAGGAGCTGGTGCGGATGCACAAGGACGAGGGCCTGGACTTCTCGCAGGTGACCACGTTCAACCTGGACGAGTACGTGGGCTTGAAGCAGGACCATGAGCAGAGCTACCACTACTTCATGCACGAGAACCTCTTTCAGCACATCAATGTGCCGAACCAGAACGTCCACGTTCCTTCCGGCACGACCGACAACTACGAGGCCTTCTGCAACTGGTACGAGCAGCGGATCGTCGAGTGCGGCGGGATCGATTTGCAGGTATTGGGAATCGGCTCGGACGGGCACATCGCTTTCAACGAGCCGGGCAGTTCGCTGGGCTCGCGAACGCGGATCAAGACGCTGGCCAAGCAGACCATCGACGACAACGCCCGCTTCTTCGATTCGGCCGAGGAAGTGCCGATCTACGCCATTACAATGGGTGTGGGCACGATCCTCGAAGCTCGCAAGCTGATCTTGGTGGCCAACGGCCAGAGCAAGGCGGAAGCCGTGGCAGCGGCGATCGAGGGTCCGGTAACCAGCATGATTACGGCCAGCGCGTTGCAGCTTCATCCCGACAGCATGTTTTTCCTCGACACCGAAGCGGCCAGCGGCCTGAAGATGCTCGATTACTACCAGTGGATTCAGGCGAAGATGCCCGACGCCCCGTGAGAAACTAGGGGCCAGGGGCCAGGGACTAGAGGCCAGGGACTGGGGACGAAGGGACTGGGGACGAAGGGACTGGGGTTTGGTATTCCACATTCGATCGTGGACTTTACTCTGACCCCTGACCCCTGACCCCTGACCCCTAACTTGACAAGAAAGGAGCTTATTCCATGCGACTGATACTGTTCGACCTCCCCTCGGAAAAGCGGTTCCATTTTTATCCGCTGGCCTTGAGCCGGCCGATTTGGAATCTGCGTTGCGGCATGACGTCGCTTTCGGAGAAGATGATCGCCAAGACGCGCATCGACGACGTTGCCTGTTTCCTGCCGCCCTACATGGCCGAGGTCTACTCGAAAACGACAAGCTGGCCGGTCAATCAGGCG
>CAZDHN010000090.1:0-13472 GCA_964505115.1 uncultured Planctomycetaceae bacterium | reverse complement strand
ACGCCGGCCGCCAAGGCGGGGCTCAAGCCGGGTGACCTGATTACGGCCGTGAACGAGGAGAAGGTAACCGGCGCCAAAACACTCCGCCTGGCGCTAAAGAAGACGAAGCCCAAGCACACGGTTAAGCTCGCGGTGCAGCGCGGCGGCAGGGAGCTTTCGCTGGACGTTACGCTCGCGCGCCGTCCGATGGAGGTCATCCGCCCGGAGAACGACGACAGGCTCTCCTTCCTGCTGACCCTGAACCAGATCGACAAGGAGAAGCTGCCGTATCCCGAAGGAGGCGAGGAAGTCGTCAAGGTGGGCGAGGAGCTCGACGGGCTGGACCTCTGGAACGGCACCTGGGAAGTGGCCGAGGCGACTGCCGATTCGGTGAAGTTCCGCCACCTGCTACCCAAGCAAGGGCTGGAGATAACCAAGACCTACACGCTGGCCGAGGTGCCCAAGGAATCGCTCAAAGATACCTCCTATCCGGCGTATCATCTGGTTTTCGACGTTGCCATCCGAAACGTGGGCAAGAAGAAGCGCGGCGTGGCCTACCAACTCGACGGGCCGACCGGACTGCCGATCGAAGGTTGGTGGTATGCCAATAAGGTCGGCCGCACCTGGACCGCCGGGTTGCGCGACTGCATTGTCTCGTTCGACAGCGACACTCCCCAAATGGTCGGCTGTCCCGCGATCGCCGAGGGCGATGTGAAGCCGCCCTGGAGCGACCAGTCGCTGAGCTTCATCGGCACCGACGCACAGTATTTCTCCACCGTGCTGATTCCCCAAAAGAAGAGCCCGGCCAATATCTGGTTCGACCAGTCGCAGCCGTTGCTGGTGGGGAAGGTGGACGAGAAGAACAAGAAGGTTGCCGACACCTCGTGTCGGCTGCGCAGCGTGCCGGTCGATCTGGAACCCGGCGGCTCGCTGGCGCACCGCTTCAACATCTTCGCCGGCCCGAAGCGGCCGGCGCTGCTCGAGCATTACAAGCTCCAGGAACTGGTCTATTACGGCTGGTTCCGTTGGATCGCCAAGCCGATGGTAAAGACGCTCCACTTCTTCTACGCGATTTTGCACAACTACGGGCTGGCCATCATTCTGCTGACGGTTTTGGTCCGCTCCTGCATGTACCCGATGAGCCGCAAGCAGGCGCTGGGTGCCCAGAAGATGCAGGAGTTGCAGCCGGAGATAAAGCGGATTCAGGAGCGGTACAAGAAGGACGTGGAGGGCCGGACCAAGGCCCAGCAAGATCTCTTCCGCAAGCACAACTACAACCCGCTGAGCGGTTGCCTGGTGCTGTTCGTGCAGTTGCCGATTTTCATCGCGCTTTACCGTTCCTTGATGGTCGACGTGGAGCTGCGCGAGGCGACGCTGCTGGGCGACGGGATTCGCTGGTGCTCGAACCTGGCCGCTCCCGACATGCTCTTCGACTGGAGCGGGTTCATGCCGGATTTCATCACCTGCGGCATCGGCATGTTGGGGCTCGGCCCCTACTTCAATATTCTGCCGATTCTGACCATCGTGCTGTTCATCGTGCAGCAGAAGGTATTGATGCCCCCGCCGGCCGACGAGCAGGCGGCCATGCAGCAGAAGATCATGAAGTACATGATGATCTTCATGGGCGTACTCTTCTTCAAGGTGTCCAGCGGATTGTGTCTCTACTTCATCGCTTCGAGCCTTTGGGGACTGGCCGAGCGCAAGCTGTTGCCCAAGACCGCCGCCAAGCCTTCCTCGGACGTGGCACCCGCCAGGCCCAAACCGCGCTCAAGCAGCAACGGGCGCGACGGCGGCTCGGGCGGAAAACACAAGGGCCGCAAGAGGAAATAGGGGTAACGCGCAAGAAGTGCGAGCATTCATCAATGCGGTTGTTGGCTTAAAGCTTTTTTTCTAATTCTTCTCTTGTGATATCGCAGTCTCGCAATATTTGAGCAAGAAGTCCGCGACCTATGGTCTCTCCTCTGTGAAGCGGAACAACTGTGCATCGACCATCTTGATGTTTCAGAAAATGATGACTGCCTTTTACGCGTAACACTTCGAAGCCAAGTTTGCGCAATGCACGAATTAGCCGATTACCCGTTATTGATGGAAATGTGGTCATCCGTTAACCGCCACTTTTTGCACGCCAATAAATTCATTGGATATTGGCTTTTCCACCTCAAGGCAGAGTTCAATTGCCTCTTTAATTCTCTTCATTAGTGTATCAAGAGATTTTGCCTGAGTATGACAACCGCGAAGTGACGGTACCGAGGCAACAAAGTATCCATCCTCATCTTTTTCTATTATTACGCTAAAATCCTTCATTCTGTTTCCTCCAGGGAATTACAGGGAATTAAAGGTGTCCGGGAATCGGGTGTCCGGTACTTTTACTGGAGCTTCTCCTGGGCTTGATGGTTGATTTGGGGTTCATTGTGGCGGCGGTACGTCGCACCGAATCGGAATCACCTAGTGAAAAAGGTACCGGACACCTTTAATTCGATCCGCCTGCGTTTCCCGTTCCCACCCCGCCCGCCGCCTTTCTTCGCCTGCCGAACGTCCACCTTGAGCGGCGCGTTTCTCGCGTCCGCTCGAAGGTGTTGTTGGCTATCTCTTTTCCTTTGTGCAGAACTTCTCCTGAACCTGCTCGTTGAGGAATCCAGACGGATTGGAATAGTACACCCGAAACGCGTCTGAACTCCCGATCCTGCGGAAGGTGTGAGCACCTTCTCCGGTCTCGTATGCTATGTCCTTTGGATTGCTTTTCGGCCAAAGGAAAAGGGCAAACGATGGGTGAACTCTGTCCCTATCTTTGGGTGAGGCATGAAACAGAATGCCTTTTCCCTCTGGAAGTTCAGACACTTCGGCTCGACTGATTGCCATATTGTCGGGCAAGAGATCAGCCAGTTTCGCCTTGGCTGTCTGAAGCTCTGCGGTTAGATCGAGTGTGGCTGATTCGGCATCTGGCTTAACGGTTGATTGTTGACATCCTACCAAGGCGATGCAAATAAGAATTGAGAATATCGTTTTCATATCATCTCCGTAGCCTAACAACAATTAGACGGACCCGCATAAGATGCGGGGAATCACTTTCTTGCCTGTATAAGACGCCTTTGGATTTCCTGCCAAAGGCGCGATAAAGCCTGTTCGTTCAATGACTTGCCGCTGGTCCAAGCATTTATCCCGGCATGTTATGCGGATCGGCATAAGAACCTCCTTCTCAAAGCCCATCCACCGGTCATGCACCGTCATCGCTCCGCCAGCAGTCGTCAGTATATTGCTCCCCTGCCGTGTGTCAAGACACCTCCGTGAAGGAGTTCGGGGGAGACGTTCCCGAGCGCAGCGCACGCGCGACGTTGTTCCGGCTCCGGTTAAGCGACTTGTTGCGGTTGTGGCACCCGGCGAAGCCCGTTCCAGCCCCGCCCCTTCAGTTTATCCCCAGGTTGGCTTCGCGGGCCTTCAAGTAACGCTCGGAGCCCTCCGCGCCGCTGCAAATCGACCATTCAGTGCCGCGTACCTCGCCGTCGACCCACGAGCAGACGAGCTTGGTCGAGGGGATTCGCTCGAACACCAGTTCGTAGAGCTTTCGGCCGGGCAGCACGTCGCCGTACTTCAGACCCAGCAGCCGCAGTGTGTCGAGGTCCTTCTTCTGGTCGCGAAGGTTCATCCCCAGCCCGCCGGAACAGAGCTTGGTCTTGGGGTTATACCTGGCGCACGAGAGGCAGATCATGCAGCAGCCGCGGACCAGCTTGACCGCCGTGCCGGGATTTTTCTGGATGATGTCGATCGCCTCGAAGAGGTTGTCGGCCGCGATCGGCTTCAACTCCGTCCGGCCCTGGTGGAAGCAGGCCATGCAGAGCAAATGGTGCGGACGGATCAAAAGCGTGTCGGCCTCGTACATCGCCTTGACCGACTCGATCTTGGCGCGTGCCTGTTCTTCCTTGTCGCGGCTTGGGAAGATGGCGGTTACGCCCTTGACGAGCCCCTTCTCATAGTTTCCGCTCAAGGCGGCCGGGCAGCCCTTCCAGGTGGCCGACTCCGCGTCCGCCTGGCCGCAAACGCCCCGGACCGTCGGGATGTTCTTGAACAGCCGCTCGAAAATCTCCAACGCCGGCCGGGTCGAGCCGGGGACAAGACCCAGAAGCTGGAGGATGTCGAGGTCGCGCTTCTCGTTGAACAGTTCGCCCTCCGGCGTATCGTCCGCGTGGCCCGGGTTCTGAAAACGATACACCGAATCGACGTTCGCCCGCAGCGTGACGGGCATGTCGGGGTTCTTCCGCATGGCATCGAGCAGTTTGCCCAGCTTGCCCTCGGGCTTGGCGCCCGCGCCCAGCTTACAGACAATGCACATCAGTTGATAGGGCCGAATATCCAGCCCGCCTGGAAACGTGCTCATGATCGACTCGCTTTCGGGGTTGGTGGTTGTTGTTTACTAGGATTTCTTGGCCACGGGGACAGGAAATCGCGAAGGAAGATTTTCACGCAAAGACGCAGAGGTGCAAAGACGCAAAAGAAGAGGGGTGATTTACTTCTTTGCGGCTTTGCTCCTTGGCGGCTTTGCGTGAGACTCCCTACCGTCTCGGACTCACTTTCTTCATCCGTGTTCAATCCGTGTTTCATCCGTGGCTCGTTTCTCTTTCACTTGGAAGCCAGCAACGGCGTTACTTCCCAAACCCAAGCGGTGCGGGCCGGGAAGCTCAGTTCGCGGGTGAACTTCGAGGGCGTGTCGAACTTCTCGCCGGCACCCGACTCGGTCGATTTCTCAACGTGAACCGTTCCGCCCGGCAGGCCGTACTTGGCGGCGTCGATGTCGAGTCGGACCTTGATCGGCTGGTCGCTCACGTTCACGAACAGCAACAACAGCCGGTTCTCGGCCGGAAGTTGCCAGGCGCCGGTCATCAGTGCCTTTGTGGTGACGGGCCACGCGCCCGACCACTGCCAATCGGCCGTCACGTCGGGGATCGTGCCGATTGGTCGGGGCGGTCGGGCCATCTCGCCGGCGTGGAAGTAGCGGCGGAACAGCCAGCGGAGCCGAACCACCTGACGCAGGAACTCGGCGTTCTCCTTCTCGCGAAGCACGCTCGGGTTGAGCCAGCCGATCTGCTCGCCGTAGACCAACTGTTGGCCGGCTTTCATCCGCAGCGCCAGGTCCTTCGTCGGCCCGGCCCGATACGCGCGGCCGAACATCTGGATGCTGCCGCCGTAAACGGCCGGGAAGGCGGGCACCTGACCGTCGTATTGCCAGTGCCAACTCAGGTAGCCGTCGAACCATTTTACGTACGGCTCGGCGTTGCACTCGGTCGTGAGCATGTGATCCTTGGGCATCGCCTGGCGGAGCTTGTCCATCAGCGGCCAGTAGCCGGCCGTCGTCCACCAATGGCCGCCGCCGGTCGGATGGCCGTGCGAGCGGTCGAAACACAATCGGGGCCTGGCCGCCGCGATCTGGTCGATGTAAACACCCTTCACGCCGCGCTCGTTCATCAGCTTAAGCACGATGTCGCGAACCGTCTTCTGCCACAACTCGGTGGTCGGACACATGGCGGCCAGCTTCACCTTCGTGCCGTCCGACTCCTTGCTGCTGTAACTCTCCAGGTACGGCTTGCCCTCCTCGTCCTTGGTGGCCGCCGGCAGTGCCAGGCGGGTGAACTCGCAATCCTCCGTGCCCCGGTCGCGAGTGTCCCAAAGCCGGCCGTTGATATACGGCATGACGTACACGCCCGAACTCTGAAGCCGGGCGACCGCCTCGGTAAAGCCTTCCTTGGTTGGGAAGTAATGTGGATAGTCGTTGTCGAACGGTATCTTATGCCAGTTATACCAGTGGAAGCCGATCGGCACGCCCAGGTACTCGCGAAACTTCAAAACGTCTTCCACGCAGCTTTTCGGCGCTCCGCCGCTTAGCGCCCAGGCGGGCAGCTCTCGCATCCACTTGGGCGTGTCGGCGCGACCTTCGGCCGAGAGTGTTGGATACCACTTGGCATGTTTGCGGACCCAGTCGCGGTAGATCATCGAGGCGTCGAACCAATCGCCCCGCAGAACTTGCCAGACCGCCTCGCCCGAAAGCGAGAAGTCGTTGCCCGGCCGGTCCATGTCGGGGGCCGGATGATCGAACGAGAGCACGACCGCCTGCTCATCCGGGCGGCCTTGGGCCAAGATGTCCTTGGTGCCACCCAGCGGATCGTGCCTGGCCACGTACAGCCCGGTCCGAGCGTCCCGGTCGTAGACGGCTAAGAATGGCATTGATATCCAGCCGCTGGGGTACGTACCCTGGAAGCGAAAAGTCTCCCGGTTGATGTTCTTCCACACCCGACCCGCCGCTCGCGGCACCAGCATCTCGGGCTGGTCGCCCGGCGGGGCGACGGCAACTTGCGGGAAAACCACCCGCCGCACGGCCCGGTCGGGGCTGTTGTTGTCGACCTTGATCGTCCAGCGCAGCGAGCCGGCTTTGTTGTCGGGTGTTGCCCGAACCGTTATTTGCAGACCGGCCGTCGGACCGGTTGTGGCACCGTGCCAGTTAATGTCGAGCCCGGCCCGGTCGGTTTGCTTCACGTCGACCCGGGCCCAACCGGCGTCGGCGTTCAGCGGGATATCCTTCTTAGCCTTCAAGTCTCGCACGGTAAGCGAGAAAAGCGGCAGCGGCTTGGGGGCGAGTAGCCGGGTGCCGGTTGCCGCGTCGAACAGTTCGACCGGCCGCAGTCCGTCGTCGGTTCGCTCAACAATCAACCCCAGGTCGCCCGCAAGTGTTAGCGTCCAGACTTTTGGCATCTTGCCGGCAAGCGTCCCGGCCGCTTCCCGCAGCCGGCCTTCGTCCTGAAGCTGCTCGGCTCCGGCGAGTAGTAGCATCGCCCGGCAGCGGTCGGGGCCCTTTAGTTGGTCGGCCTTGGCACGGGCGGCTTGCACGGACGCCCGGAGTTTATCGACCGTTACGGTAAGGGCCGCGTCGCAGGGCAGTTGCTTGGCGGCGGCCCGAATGGCGTCGGCCGGGTTGGCTTCGCTTGCGATCCAGAGCCAGGCGGAGCGGCTCTTCTGTCTCGTCTCCCACGCTTGCCAGCAGACCGAGCCGTGGGCGAGCAGGTAGTTGCCGAAACCGCCCTGCCCGTCGTAAACCAGCGGCCGGCCGCAGCGGAACATGGCCAAGGTGTTGCGGCCGTCGACCAGCGCGGCCCAGCGATTGGCGGAAGTGCCCTTCTTCGAACCGGTGAACTTGCCGCCGACCGGCGGGTCGCCGCCGATCCAGCCGGGGAACGCTTTGCCGGGGAAGCTCAGCTCGAGCACGTGCAACTCGCGCCAGGCGAACGGCTCGGGCTGGCTGACGGCCGCCTCGACCCAAACCAAGGGTAGATCGTGGAAGTAGCACCACAGATAGGTTGCCTCTGGCCGCGACCGCGGCTGCCTCTTGCCCTGCATGTAACGCGCCCTAACCCGCACGACCGTGGCCAGGGGCCCTTGCGAGACCAGCTCGACCTTGGCGTCGGTATCGTCGCGAAGCTGGAAGCTGCCCAACTCGGCGTGATGCAGCCGGTCGTTCCAACGCACGGTGTCGAAGACCTTCTTCGTTTTCGGGAAGCTGAATTGCCAGGGCAGCCCGCCCATTCGCTTCGCGTCGTGGGCGGCGGTGAACGAGCCTGTCGTCACCGTGCCGTCCCACGGCTTCGGCTCGGCCGGCTTGGGGCCCTTGAAGTCCAGCCGCACTTCCGCCTTGCCGCCCGGCGGAAGACGCATGATCAAGATGCCGGCGGCGGAGTTGGCCGCGTCGGGCGCGAACTGCACCGGCAGCGGCTTGCCGTCGGCCAGCAAAGAAGCCCGAACCGCTTCCGGCACAACCCGCTCGACACCGCACCAGCCAGCCACTCCCTCCAAATCAACCCTCGCCGCCACAATTCCGCCCGCCGGCACTTCGTCGACCAGCACCAGAACCTCATCCGCCCACGCCTGGCCGATGGCGGATTGGAGAACCAACAGAAGCGAGCCGAACCAAGCCGAGCGGTGCATAGTCTCCTCCGGATCCAGGCGGGGCGATGCGCGGGTGCCACTGCTGGCTTATCCAGCAGTGTCTTGGCGGCGATTGTACTTCACACTGCTGGGCAAGCCAGCAGCGGCACCCAACGCCCCGACAATGTGGCAGCCATTATTAGAGCATCACCGGAGGCCGAATGCCAGCCAGTCGTCAGAATAACCCCATCCTCGGGGCGGGGATAATGCTCTGACGGCCAACCTTGAGGATCGCCGGGTTGCCGCCATTCAGAAGCGGGTGGTCGAGAATCTGTTGGACTTCGACTGCATCGGCGCGATCCGCATGCCCGACGACTTGGGTCATACCGGCGGAACGATGGTCAGCCCAAAGTTCCTCCGCCGCTACATCTTCCCCATGCACAAGGAGATCGGCGAGCGGGTCCGAGCGAAGGGGCTGCTCTACATGTTTCACTCCGACGGGCGGCTCTACGAGGTGATCGACGACCTGATCGAGTGCGGCTACCAGAGCCTGCACCCCTGCGAGCCGGCCAGCATGGATATCGTCGAACTGAAGCGGAAGTACGGCGGTCGACTCTCGCTCTGCGGGAACATCAACCTCGACTCGACACTCACGCTGGGCTCGCCACGAGACGTCGAGGAGGAAGTCAAGCTCCGCATCCGCGCCGTGGGTCCGGGCGGTGGCTACTGCTGCGGCTCGTCGAACTCCGTGCCCGAGTACGTGCCTTACGAAAACTACATCGCCATGATCGAAACCACCCAGCGCCACGGCACGTACCCAATCACGGGCTGCTGAGGTGTTCGGGTGATTCGTGCGATTCTTATCAGTCAGAATGATTGCCAAGCGGGGAAGATATCAATTCACCGCGGATATCCTCAGTCAAATCGATCGGGTTTGGGCACGACATCCTCGCGGACGATCTCGATTGCTTGGAGGATGGGCCACTGATCCTCGGCCGGCTGGGATAGCTTGGCAACGAGTTCGATAGTCAGGTTATCGCGGACTTCGATTCCGCGGAACTCCCGGAAGACGGCTCGATCGACGCCGCCGGCAGCTCGCACGATGTCGAAGCCCTTCTCGACCAGCTTGTTCTGGAGTGTGACGTTGAACACGCGCTGGCCCGGCTTGTCTTTGGGCGGGGCAGCCAGCGCCAGCCGCAGGCGATATGAGGCCGGCGGATCGCCTTTACCCAGGAGCGGAATCACCAGTTTCCGCAGGCCGTGCGCGGCGGAAGTCAGCAGCCATGGGTTCTTCGTACCGGCGATGTTCGTGTAGGTCGAATTCCGCTTGGCGAATCGGCCTCCGGAGTAGGCGTTGGGGAAGGAGCAGGTGCAGTCGGAGCTGGCCTCCGGCACCAATAGCAAGCCGAAAACATGGATCGGTTTCCTTTCGTGGTGCCATAAGTACGACTGTTTCGGCATGGTTCGAATCGACACGTTTCTGGGTAGCACGTGATAGTCCCTGTTAGCCCCGTCGCCTGCGACGGGAAAAGTAGCGGAAACCGCCCCGCTTTCCGGTCGCAAGCGACCGGGCTAACTGTTGGTGTTACCTCATTCGGATTTCAGGATTGGTCATTCCTTGGTCATTGGACATTGCAAGGGTCTTTAGATTGTCTCTGCCGTCACGACGTCGGCTTCCTCCGGCGTGGCCCAGATGCGGAGATTCCGCGGCACCAGCCGGCCGTCGGCTTGCTTTCGCAGCTTCAGTAGCGTGCCGGGGAAATGCATCGTCGGCTTGCGGAACAGGACCTCGCGCAAGGCAAACCGCTGAAAGCGCCCCGCGAAAAAAATCACCTCCATGCGCCGCGCCCGCAGCACGTCGTGCGGTCCGACGGTTACGGCGAAGGGCGGGACCGCCGATCGGTCGCCGCAACTGGCCACCAGCGAGTCCATGTCCACGGTGGAACTGTTGACCAGCACCAGACGAGTGCGATCTGCCAGAAACTCCTCCTCGGAGACCTGCACGTGTCGAAAACACGGATCTTCGTTAAAGGCGAAATGCCCCTCGGGGCCTACGCCCGCCAGACACAAATCCACCCCGTTGGGCGCGTGTTCGTCAAAAGCGCGATCGATGGCGTCCATGTTATCCTGGCGGGGAAAGAACATCTGCTCCAGCGGCATGCGCTGCGCGGCGGGGAGCCGCTGGTAAAGGCTCCGCATCATCTCGCCTTTGAAGGACATCGGATGGGTTTCCGGAATAGTCCGCCCGTTGCGGTCCAAGAATTCATCCATGTTGAACGTCCAGAGATTGCGGCAATCGAGACCACGTTGAGCAACCTTGCGGGCGAAAACCGGGTATTGGCCCACGGGACCCACCGGCAGGATCATGGTGGTCTTCGCCCCTTGCTTGGCCTCGATGGTTTCAATCATCACATCCGCGACGGCTTCGTAGAGGGCCTCTCGTTCGGGGATAATTTGCAGCGGGATACCCGATCGCTCCGCCAGGGCCTCCATGGGTAAGCGATGTACTTCCTGCCGGGTCATCGCC
This sequence comes from uncultured Planctomycetaceae bacterium, assembly GCA_964505115.1. GTDB lineage: Bacteria > Planctomycetota > Planctomycetia > Pirellulales > Thermoguttaceae > CAZDHN01. Next base: position 3,061 of record CAZDHN010000090.1, on the reverse strand, counting down.
TGCCCGTGTTTGTCCAGATAGTCGTAGTCCATGCCGCTGCCCTCCAGTATCTCCTGGAACGATGCAAAGGTCCGCCGTGCATTCGGGGACGGTACTGCAATATCGGCCTGTCCTAGACACACGGTTGCGGCCCGGCGCGTTTCAGTCGAGGCTCTTGATGCGGATGGCTTTGAACCGGCAGGGGTCGTTGTGCCCGTTGAAGCCGAAGTGGCCCTTCATGACGTTGCGGCCCTTGAACTTATCAACGGGATACATGAAGGTCGCCGGATCGACCTTCGAGACGTCGACCTCGAGAATCACGAAGCCGTTGAGTTCGACCTTTGCCGTGGACCCGACGAGCGTCGACTCCTGGAAATTCCATTGACCGGTCGGGCGAAGATATCCCCGCCGCGCGGGAACGCGGGCATAGACCGAAGCGTGGGCCTGTCGCGGATTGAGATTGTAGTAGCCGGGAGCCTTGGGATCGTTGTACTTGGGGTGCCCGTCGTCGAGAACCTGCAATTCGCAGAAGCTATCCCAGGTTCCGTGGCCTGTTCCCGGATAACGCATGGCCAGACCGTTGTTGCCTCCCGGCGGCAGCATGAACTCCAGCCGGACGGCGAAGTCGCCAAACTGCTCTTCGGTGAAGACGGTGCCGCCCTTGTCGGGCTTGCAGGTGAGGGCTCCATCTTCGACCATGTAGTTCTCGGTGTCGCCGGCCCAACCGCCGAGGTCTTTTCCGTTAAAGACCGACTTGAAGCCCTTGTCGTTGTGCGAGGCGAGAATCTTGTTCGATTCGTCGGGACCGATCTCGCGGATGAAAAGGTCGCGCCAGCGCATTTCGCCGCCGTGCGTTTGTAACTGGATCGGGCCCGTCTTCGGCACGGGGAGCCATTCCGCCTCCGGCTTCTTCTTATTGAAGTAGTTGTAAATTCGGGCGTGATCGACCACCAGCTTGCCGTTGAGCCAGACGCTCACCCGCTCACCGGTCATGACCACGCGCACCGAATCCCATTGGCCGATTGGGTTGTCGGCAAACACCAACGGATCCTTGCCGGGCGTTCCGGCCGGATTGTTCCAGAGACCGCCGCTGCCTTTGTCGGCGCCGTGCTTGAACTTTTTCTCGTCGGTCGCGTCCCAGATCGAGACCTGCGGCATGCCTCTCAGGTAGATGCCGCTGTCGGCGCTGGGGATCATCTTGTAGGAGATCAATAATTCGAAATCTCCGTAGAACTTGTCGGTCGTCAGGTATAACCCCTTCCCGTCGTTGATGAGTTCCCCGCCCTCGGCCCGCCAGTGCTGCCGGATATCCTCGAGACTGGCGGCCTTCTTCTCGGCCAGTTGTTCGGGCGGCAAAGCCATGTAGTCGCGCGGGCTCTCCGTCTTGAGGCCCCACCATCCGTCGAGGTTCTTTCCGTTGAACAACGCAAGGAAACCTTCCGGGGGAGTGTTGTCGGCGGCAACGACGTAACCGGCCGACATCAATACAAACAGCGCGGCTAGCAATAGATTCTTCATGTCTCTAATCTCCATTCTTCTCTTCTTGGGTCTGGCGTGAAAGTCAGCTTGGCGGATACCGGCCGGACGGCTTCACGACGAAGCGGTAGCTGGATTCCGCCAATCCGGTAGCTGAATTCGCAAGAATTCAGATGGCTTGTCGCTTCCAGGCTGAATTCTTGCGAATTCAGCTACGGTCTCCAAAACGTGGCCATTCTACCCTGAATGCCGCCGAGTATCAAATCGGAGCATTCCGGTCGGCGGGAAAACTGCGAAATCAAACGTTTCGGGAGGACGAGGCTCCTGCCGAGCCGAATTCCGCAAGACATTCATTCCCGCTTCCCGGCTCGGCAGGAGCTGCGCCCTACCATGGCGGCCGGTCAATCGCCGGCATGCCGGATCGTGGGGCTTGGCGGCTTGCGATGGCGGGAAGTCCTGCCCGAAAGCACGGACCTGCCACCTTTGCCTCGCTCCTGGGAGTCTGCATTGACAACAAGAGGACGTTGCCTCCGTAAACTCACGCCTTCCTGGCCGCTTCCTTGATGTCCACGTTTTGCGATTGCAGTCGGGCTTGCAGTTCGGCGATGTCGACGCTTCGCGGATCGACGCGGTTCTTGACAGCCAACGCGGCGGCGTTGCCGGCAGCTTGCCCCATGGTGATCAACGTGCGCTGCAAGCGGCACGATGAGGCGGCGATATGCGAGAAGCCGGCCGCGCGGCTGGCAACCATCAGGTTCTTCACGCCCTTCGGTAATAAGCAGCGATAGGGGACGCCGAATGGACCATCAAGCATGCGGCTCTTGATGCCGGGAGCGTGCAAGTCCAGGCTATGGTCGGCGATCGCGATTACGTCCTTGTGGCCCTGCTTGGCCAGGCCGGCGTTGAGGTCGTTCTCGCACAACATATAGTCGGCCACGATGCGGCGCGTCTCGCGAATTCCGATCCGCGGCGCAATGGCCGAGATCGTCCAGGTTTGCCACCCCTTGCCGTTGCCGACGCGTGCCCAACGGCTGTCGGGCGGTAGGGTCTGAAGTTGGTACATGTGGTCCAATACAAGGTAGTTGGCCTTGCGCATCAATTCGCTGTACTCGTGACACAGCACGGCGTTGCCTGGCAGCATGGGACAAACGTTCACGACGCGGTCGCCGTTAGGCATCGGATCGAAGCAGGCGGAAAGCTTGCACTTGCCCACCTCGACACCCTTGGGCAAGTACGGTTTCTGCTTCACGCCCGTGTCGGTCATGCGATAACAGAGAGTCAGACCGTTGAGAATCATTCGGGCTTTTTCCGGCGCGTGCGGTTCGCCGTAGAGCGATTTCGGGTCCTCGCCCAGCCGATACTCGCAACCGGCGTCAACGCACACATCGCCGTCGCCGGTGCAATCGATGAACACATCGGCGTCGATCCGGATCCGCTTGCCCGAAAACCAGGCGATCACCGACGTGATCGTGTCGTTCTCCATCCGCAGGGAGCAAAACGTGGTGGCCAGCAGCGTTTGGCAGCGGCCGGTCGTGTCGAGCAGCGATCGCACGGCGTAGTCCATGGCGCGCGGCTCGAATGGCACGGAAGCCTGCTGTACAAGTTT